>DATMYA010000014.1 GCA_035561135.1 Clostridia bacterium | reverse complement strand
GCGACTTTGTAATAAGCTGCTGTAGCTCAGCAGCTCAACGACTTAGCGGCTCAGCAGCTTTCCCATGACCAAAGAACTTATAGAACTGCGCGTCAACGGCCGCACGCATCAGCTTGCCTCTGAGCCGAATCGGCTCCTGCTCGACGTACTGCGCCAGGATCTGGGGCTCACGGGCTCCAAGCGCGGCTGCGACGACTCTTCTTGCGGCGCTTGCGCTGTCCTCATCGACGGCGTGCCCATGCTTGCCTGCACGATGCTCGCGGCCAGTTGCCAGGGAGCGGAAATCACGACCGTGGAAGGCATCGCCTCTGAAGGCGCGCTCAACGCGATTCAGAAAGCCTATGGCGAGTGGGGCGGCTCGCAGTGCGGCTATTGCACGCCCGGCTTCATGATTACTGTCAAGCATCTGCTCGAAAACAACCCTGAGCCGACGGAAGACGAAATTCGACGCGCACTGAGCGGCAACCTGTGCCGCTGCACCGGCTACGTGCAGATGTTCGACGCTATCAAGGCCGCCATTCGCGCCGAGCAGGAGTCTGAGCGATGAGCGATTTCGCGACCATCGGCAAGCCCACGGCGATGATCGACTCAGCTCAGAAGGCTACCGGGCAAGGCAAGTACACAGACGATATCGCTCTCCCGGGCCTGCTCATCGGCAAGATTCTGCACTCGCCGCATCCGCACGCGCGCATTGTGCGTCTGGACAGTTCTCGTGCGGAGTTGCTCGAGGGCGTCGTCTGCGTCGTTACCGGCAAGGACGCGCCGAACAAGTATGGCATTCTGCCGGTCGGCCACGACGAAACGGCCCTGGCGATCGACAGGGTTCGGTACGTAGGCGATAACGTTGCGTGCGTCGTCGCCATCGACGAGGCTAGCGCCGAGCGCGCACTCGACCTCATTGACGTGGAATATGAACTGCTCCCGGCGTACTTCGATCCCGAAGAGGCGATGAAGGCTGAACGCGATCTCATCCACGATTCGCGTCCGCACAATGTTGAGAAGGAGTACCACCACGTCTTCGGCGACCCCGAGCGCGGCCTCAGCGAAGCCGACATCGTCCACGAAGCGCGCTACCTTGCGAATGAAGTTACACACGCCGCCATGGAGCCGCACTCCACAATTGCCGCCTTCGAGATCGATTCGCAGACCGGCCAGCCGGGCCGCCTTACCGTCTGGTCATCAACGCAGGTGCCGTATTACTTGCAGCACACGTTGGCCGCCGTCCTCGAAATGGCTATGCCGCAGGTGCGAGTCATCAAGCCGCTTGTCGGCGGAGGATTTGGCGGAAAGAGCGAGGTCATTCCGCTGGAGGTTATCGCCGCGGTGGCGGCGCGCAAGGCAAAAGCGCCGGTCAAGATTACCTATACGCGCGAAGAGGTCTTCTGGGCGCATCGCGGACGCCCGCGCACCATCGTCGATCTCAAGATCGGCGCCAAGCGCGATGGACGCATAAGTGCCGTGTCTGCGAGGGTGGTGCAGGACGGCGGTGCCTACTGCTCGTACGGCGTCGTGACCATACTTTATTCCGGTGCGTTGCTCGGCGCGCTGTACGACATTCCACACATCCGTTTCGACGGATACCGCGTGCTCACGAACAAACCTGCTTGCGGAGCTATGCGTGGTCACGGCACGGTGAACGTGCGCTTCGCTCTTGAATGTGCGCTCGATGAGATTGCCGCCAGACTGCAACTGGACCCCGCCGAACTCCGGCGTCACAACTTGTTGCAGCCGCCCTGCGTGACAGTCAACGGACTGCGCGTACTCAGCTACGGCTTGCCAGAGTGCATGGAGATGGTCGTCGAGCGCTCGCAATGGAGGCAGCGTCGCGGCAAACTCGCATCCGGAAGAACAGAGAAGCGCGCACGAGGTTTCGGCCTTGCCTGCTCGCATTACGTCAGCGGTGCGGCGAACGCGATCATCCGTTCAGACATGCCGCACTCCACAGTAAACATCAAGGTGGATCGCGATGGCGCAGTGACGGTCTACACGGGTGCCGCCGAAATTGGTCAAGGCTCTAGCACGATTACGGCGCAGGTAGTCGCCGAAGTGCTTGGTTGCTGCCTGGGGCGCGTGCGCATCGTCAGCGGCGATAGCGATGTCACTCCTGTCGACCTTGGCTCCTACTCCAGCCGCGTGACCTTCATGAGCGGCAACGCCGCGATGCGCGCAGCGGAGAGCATCCTGAACCAGTTACTTGCCGCTGCCGCCCGCCGCATGGGCTGCGACCCGGACGAACTTGCCATTCACGATGAGATTATCTTCCGGCGCGACGAAGCTCACAAGGCGAGTGCTGGCGCGTGGTCCATGAGCTTCGACCAGGCGATCATCTGCGCAATCGAGAATTTCGGCGCGCTATCGGCGTCTGGATGGTATTCGCCCCCGGCCGAAGCTCGCGGCGGCAGTTACAAGGGCGCAGGCGTCGGCCCCTCTCCTGCCTATTCCTATTCGGCTCAGGTGGCGGAGGTGGAGGTGGACGAGGAGACGGGACACGTAACGGTTCTGAACATCTGGGCCGCCCACGATTGCGGCCGCGCACTCAACCCCGTTGCCGTCGAGGGACAAGTTATCGGCTCCGTGTGGATGGGATTGGGGCAGGCACTTCAGGAAGAGATGATCTGGAAGGACGGTCTCATCATGAATCCCGGACTGCTTGGCTACGCCAGCCCGTCCTCTGCCGAGTCTCCGCACGTAGAGGCCATCATTGTCGAGAGCGTCGATCCAGAAGGTCCGTTTGGCGCGAAAGAAGCTGGCGAGGGTTCGCTTGCCGCAACCATTCCTGCCATTGCAAATGCAATCTACGATGCCGTAGGCGTTCGGTTAAATGAAGCGCCGTTCACTCCCGAGCGCGTGCTCGCCGCTCTTCGCGCGAAGGACAAAACGCACCGGCCTGGAACTGAGCATGACGCAGCCACAACGCCCAACAGGTTCCGCGAGCACGGAGGCGCGCTGCGCATTTCCGGCAAAGGGCAGCAACGCCATGAGTCCGATGCTATTCACGTGCAGCAGGCCGAACGGGGTGACCAGTAATGGCGCTTCCCGATTTCAAATTACTGCGTCCACGCACCGTGATTGAAGCGGTTCAACTGCTATCGGCGCACGCGCCCAGTGTGCAGGTGATTGCCGGCGGAACCGACCTGATTCCATCACTGAAGCAGCGTCTGTTCACTCCCGATTTCGTGTTGGACATTCGCGGTATCGACGAGCTGCGTGGCATCAGCGCCGTTGCTGGCGCAGGCGTCGAGATCGGCGCACTCACAACCATTAGCCAGATCGAGGATTCCGGGTTCCTGCAGCGCAACTACTCCGTTCTGCATGAAGCCGCAAAAACCGTGTCCTCGCCCATCCTGCGCAACATGGGGACGCTCGGCGGCAATCTCTGCCTCGACACGCGTTGTCTCTGGTACAACCAGTCGCTCGCGTGGCGCAAGAGTTGCGGTTTCTGCCTGAAGAATGGCGGAGACATTTGTCACGTGGCTCCTGGAGGCGAGAAGTGCTGGGCCGCGTTCTCCGGAGACCTCGCGCCCGCGCTGCTGTGCCTCGATGCCGAACTCGAAATCGCGGGGCCACAGGGCTTCCGCCGCATATCGGTAGCGGATTTCTACGTGAACGACGGTATCTCCCCTAGACTCCTTCAGCGAGGTGAAATTGTCACACGCGTTTACCTGCCGGAATCGAGCGCTGGCTGGCGCGGGAGCTACCAGAAACTGCGCGTTCGCGGCGCAATCGATTACCCACTGACCGGTATCGCCGCTGCGATCAAGCTCGCTCGCGGTGTTGTGGAAGACGCGCGAGTCGCCGTCACTGGTGTGAACCCTGCACCCATGCTCGTCCCCAACGCCGAGCACGCGCTGATCGGTCGCACGATCGACGAACACAATGCACTCGTCGTCGGCGAGCTGGCGGCGAAGATCGCAAAGCCACTGACCACTTCCGCGCTTACGCCCGAGTATCGCCGCGAGATGGTTCGCATCTTCGCAAAACGGGCGGTGCTGGCCGCAGCCGGAGGCAAAGCGTAGGTCGGTCATGCGTGTCCTCGTCATCGGCGGAACCGGCAGTGTTGGTAAACATGTCGTACGCCAACTGGCTTACGCTGGCCATGAGATCACCGTGTTCCACCGCGGCGAACACGAGGCGCATTTCGACATGGCAGTTCGACATGTTCATGCCGCGGGCGAACCGATGCGCGCGCTCGCTTTTCCCGCAGAGTTGCGAAACCCAGAACCGGACGTCGTCGTTCACATGGTGCCCATGGGCGAGATGGACGCACGTGCAGCTGTCGAGTTCTTTCGCGGGTATGCGCAGCGCATCGTTGGCGTGAGCAGCGGTGACGTTTACCGCGCCTACGGGCGGCTGACTAGCATCGAGCCGGGCCCACTTGAAGCTGGCCCGCTCACGGAGGAATCGCCGCTAAGGACTGTCTTATATCCCTATCGCAAAATGGCGAAATCCGAGCAGGTGCTGGAGTACTGGTACGAAAAGATACTTGCCGAGCGCGAGCTTTTATCCACCGATCTGCCATGCACGATCCTGCGATTGGGTAAGGTGTATGGAAAGGACTCCAACGCTGATTTCTCGAGTGTGCATCCCTTCCGAAATCATCCGCAGTGGCGCTGGACGCACGTTTACGTTGAGAATGTGGCGGCTGCCATCGTCCTGGCTGCCTTCTCCGGACAAAGCGGAATCTTCAACGTCGGCGAGCAGCACACGCCGACTGTCGCTGAGCGTTTGGCGCAACTCCCGGCGTCCGACGTGCCGGTCGTCGAAAACGTTTCGTTCAACTTCGAGCAAGACATTATTCTCGACACATCCCGGATCCGCACTGCGCTCGGGTACACGGAAGCAGTCGGCTACGATGAGGGACTGCGAAGAACTATCAAAGGGCTAGGACAAGAGTCAATGTAGCGTTCGTAGCTCAAGGCGCATCTATAGCGACAGAACAGAACTCATGCAGGAGAGAATCATGGCTTTGGAGAGGGCTACGTTTGGAGCAGGATGCTTCTGGGGTGTTGAGGCATCGTTTCGCGAGATTCCCGGTGTCGTTGATGCGGTTGTTGGATATGAGGGCGGCAGCATGAAGAATCCAACCTACGAAGACGTATGCACGGATGAGACCGGGCACGCTGAAGTTGTAGAAGTCACCTTCGATCCCGCCAAGGTTTCGTACGAAACACTGGTTGAGCATTTCTGGCAGACGCACAATCCCACGACGCTCAATCGCCAGGGCCCGGACGTAGGCACGCAGTATCGCTCCGCAATCTTCTTCCATTCACCCGAGCAGGAGCGGGTTGCGAAGGAATCGATGCAGAAGGCGCAAGCACGCTTCAAGAGCCCTATCGTGACTGCAATCGAACCAGCGCAACCCTTCTACCGCGCCGAGGAATACCATCAGCAGTACCTTGCAAAGCGAGGCATGAGGCAGTGTCACCTGTAGAAAGCTGAGATTTAAGAACGAAGCGCCGAGTGAGAGCTGCTATTTGATCACCGACTGCCATATACACATCCAGCCCATTGAGATGTTCCGGCCGGAAGCGCTCGCGGCCATCAAGAAGAATCGCGTCAACTTCGACCAGATACTGGAGTTCTCGCGTTCGCCGCGAGCATTCCTGCATCACATGGACCGGATCGGCCTCGGCCGTGCGGTACTCATCAACTACGTAGCGCCGGAGGTGATCGGTTTCACCGCCGAGGTCAATGCCTGGATCGCCCGTTATGTGCAGGAAGACCCAAAGCGCCTGATCGCCTGCGGCAGCATTCATCCTCGCCACACAACGAATGTGATGGCCGACATGGAACAGATCATCCGTCTCGGCATACGACTGATTAAAATCCACCCACCACACCAGTTGCTATACCCGAACGACTACCTAAACGGCGTTAGCGAACTCAAGGTGATCTATGGCACCGCCGAAGCGAATGGCATTCCGGTGATGTTCCACACCGGGACCAGTATTTTTCCGGGAGCCAGAAACAAATACGGCGATCCGATTCATATCGACGATGTTGCCGTAGATTTTCCCAATCTCAAAATTGTTCTCGCGCATGGCGGTCGTCCGCTGTGGATGGATACGGCATTTTTCCTGGTGCGCCGCCACCGGAACGTTTACCTCGATCTCAGCGGGATACCTCCCAAGGCACTGCTCAAGTACTTTCCTCGTCTCGCGGAGATTGCGCACAAATCGCTTTTCGGCACGGACTGGCCCGGACCCGGCGTTCCTGATATTCAGCAGAACCTTGACGCATTCCGCGCGCTGCCAATTGATGAAGCGCTCAAGCAGGAGATGCTGGAGAAAACGGCGCTCAAGCTGTGGCCGTTATAGCCCCGCCAACGTAAAAAGCCCGCCATCGCTGGCGGGCTCCTATCTTCGATAACTGCACTTATTACGACTACTTCTTCACAGCCTTCTTCGCCTTCTTGGCTGGTGCCTTGGTCGCCTTCTTCGTCTTGCAAGCCATAGTTAGCCTCCGTTGGAAGTATTTAGCGCAATAGCATTACTGCAGCCGAAGTTTACGCCAGCCGTGGCGCGGAACAAAGCGGAACTTACATTTGTCCTTCATCCGCCGAAGGTCCGTAGAGGGCAGGCACGGGGATGTCATTCAAACGCAGGTACACCGTCAGCTGTGCCCGATGGTGGATGAGGTGATTGAAGACGAAGCCGCGCAGCACGGCGATGCGGGGCTGCGTGAAGATGGTCTCGCCGCCCTTGAGCAGCGACCATGGCTTCATCATCGCCTCATCGGCGGTTCGCGCGAGCACTTCACGGGCCTTCGCCACATTCTGGTCGAAAGACTCCAGCAACTCGGCGCGCGACTTCGCCTCGGGTGAACGTGGTCGCTCCGGCCCGGCAGGCGCAATGTCAACGCTGTCCTGCTCGAGCGTCATGGCCGTCCAGGACGGCAAGTTTGCAACGTGGGAAGCGAGCCAGCCCATGGTGGGCGACTTCGGATGAGGCTTCCATCCAAACTTGTCTTCAGGCACGCGCTCCAATGTCGTGCGCGTTCCTAGCGCTTCGTGATCGAACTCCGCCAGCAATCCCTGGTTGATCGCCATTTCTGTACTCATCCTTAAAGTGAAAATACCGGATCGGAATGTCACCGATCCGGCACAGTCTAACGCAAATCCTTCGCATCCTGCGCTCAGGATCGCGGCTCAGATGAAGCCGAAGTTCTTAATTTCGGCTTCGTCTTGTCGATTAGTTTCCCGCGGCTGCTGTCTTTGCGGCAGGGACTTTCGATCCCAGCAGCTCTTCGACCAGCGGCTTGGCGTTGTACACCTTGTTCAGCGTCTCGATCACCGCCGTCGAATCCGTGATGACCGAACGGCCAATCACGTCTTCGTACATGAAGTTGGCGGGCAGCGACTGGATGTTGCCGTCGAAGATAATGCCGACGACTTCGCCAGCCTTGTTCACCGTCGGGGAACCGGAGTTGCCGCCAATGATGTCAGCCGTATTCACGCTGTCATACGAGGTATTGAGGTCGAGCTTGGACTTCGCTTTGTGCCAGCTTTCAGGCAGCTTGTAAGGAATTTTGGCGCCGTTCTTCGTTTCGTAGGCGAAGGCTTCGCCGATGGTCGTGTGGAAGGGAATCTTTTTGCCATTCTCCATGTAGCCCTTCACCACGCCATAGCTCAGGCGAAGCGTGCCTGTCGCATCGGGCGGGAAGTCCGTGCCGTACTTGGCAAAGCGGGCTTTTGCGATCAACGCGCCGTTCTTGCGGACAACGGCGTCAACCTTGTCTTCTATTTCCTTGCGGATGGCGCGAGCTTCGGGATCGAGCTGTTTCATCAAGACGATCATCGGGTCCGATGAAGCGTCCACGGCAGCCTTGCCGCCTTCGTAGAGCTCCTTGCGAACGGTGATGTCGTCGAGCTTGGAACCCATCACGAGTTCATTCGCGCGCTCTTCCGGCGTCTTGCCGGCCAGAACGCTTTTCACGTATGCGCTATCCGCGCCCATCTGTGCGACCATTTCCTGCAGCGACTCGGTTGCCTGCATCGCTTCCAATTCCTTGGAGATTGGCGCGCTCGACATCAGGTTCGCCTGGAGCGAGGGCAGCATTGCATCCTGGTAGCCGCGCATACGCTGCTCGTTCGGCTTGGTCTTCTCTTCGGTGACGCGAATGATGGTGCGAGCGATCATGGCCATGCGGCCCGGTATGGCTCCATCACCCATGAAGCTGCTGCGGACAAAGTTGTCGCGCTGGAACTTCATTGCGGCCGCGATTTCATCCCATGCCGTGCCGAACTCAGCTTTCAGCTTAGGATCGTTTTCGATCGAGGCGCGAAGCGCTTTCTCATCGGCAGCCTTCTTCGCCATCAGGTTCTTGTCGAGCAGGCCGGATTGGTACCCGGTAATTGCCTTGAAGGAGTTCTGATATCCGAACAGCACGCGCTCTGCGACGCGGGCATTCTCGGGTGACTTTGCGCCGAATTCCATCAGGCGCTTGATGCTCCGCTCAGCCATCTTCAGGCGATTTGGATAAGCAACGTCGCGGAGGTACTCCAACTGCGCCGTCGTAAGCAGGCGTCCGGTCGATCCCGGATGGCCGGAGACGAAGATCAGGTCGCCTTCCTTCAGCGGCTTGGTCGTGAATTTCAGGTAGTTGTCGGTCTTAACCGGCTTATCGTTCTCATACACGCGGAAGAACGTGATATCCAGATCGTAACGGGGATAGGTGAAGTTGTCGGGATCGCCGCCAAAGAATGCGATGTCGAATTCCGGGGCCATTACCAGGCGCACGTCCGTGAACTTCTTGTACTTATAAAGGTGGTACATGCCGCCCGAATAGAGCGTCACGGTTTCGCAGCGGATGTTCTTGGAAGCGTCTGAGCACTCGCGCTCCAACTTGCTCATAACCATGCGCTGGGCAGAGCCGGCATCCGCTGCCGACATGTCCGGCTTCGCTGCATCTTGAACATCCTTTGTGATGTCAGTGATTTCCTGCAGCGTCTGGAACTCCAGGCCCGGGCACTTCGGTTCCTGTTCGCGCGTAGCGGCATAGAAACCGTCCTTGATGTAGTCCTTATCGGCAGTTGAGATGTTGTGGACGCAACCAGCGCCGACGTGGTGATTCGTAAAGACAAGGCCGTCAGGCGATACGAATGACGCCGATCCGCCGCCGGCACGCACAGAGGAGAGGCGAAGATTGTCGAGCCAGGGCTGCGTGAGCTCGAACTTGTACTTCGCTTTGATTTTGGCTTTCGGAGGCGCGTTGTACAGCCACATACCTTCGTCGGCCACTGACATCGTGGACAGGAAAATGCTTACGATTGCAAGGAACAGAATCTTCTTCTTCATGCACACTCCAGGCGGCGAGGTTAGGAGTTGCGCCGCCGATGCTGTTTGGGAAAGCAGAGGAATATAACTCGCCGGTAATATACCCGGCAAATATCCGTGCTGATGCTGAATACCAATGTGAGACTGGTGTTCCCAAGTTGGAATCCTCTTCATTCTAATGTATAAGAGTCGATTGCCGTGCCCGGTGCATCTAAGAGTGTGCAAGCATCATGGCCATGAGCACTTAGTTTCAAACGCTATCTTTACTCATCCTCGTTGAGAGGGACTCAATGTCCACGACCGCTACGACACCGAAGGGACTGGAAGGCATTATTGCCGCCAATTCCGGAATCTGTTTCATCGACGGCGAGCAGGGAATTCTTGCTTACCGTGGCATCGACATCCACGAATTGGCCGAGCAGTCGACGTTTGAAGAAACTTCGTACCTGCTCTGGTTCGGCAGACTTCCCACACGTTCGGAGCTCCACGACTTCAACCTGCAGCTTGTCCGCGAGCGCAAGCTGGACGCGCAGATCATCAGCCTGCTTCGCCAGACGCCGAAACACGCGCTCCCAATGGACATGCTGCGCACGATGGTATCTTCGCTATCGTTCTTCGATCCTGAAGAAAAGGCCAACGACGCCAGCGCGAATCTGCGTAAGGCGGTGCGGTTGACCTCGCAGATCGCAATGGTCGTTGCAGCGTATGACCGGATTCGCAAGGGTAAGCCCCTCATCGAACCCGATCGGTCCCTTTCACACGCCGGCAACTTCCTGCTCATGTTGACAGGAGAGCTGCCGAGCGAGACCGCGACTCGCGCGCTCGATATCGCGCTCATCCTGCATGCGGACCACGAGCTGAATGCCTCCACCTTCGCAGCACGCGTTATCGCCGCTACCCTGAGTGACATGCATTCGGCCATTACCGGCGCTATTGGAGCACTAAAGGGGCCGCTGCACGGCGGAGCCAATGAGGCCGTCTTCAAAATTCTTGAGGACATTGACCGCAACGGCGCTGACCCGGTGGACTACGTCAAGGGTATGCTGGCGCAAAAGGCCAAGATCCCCGGCTTTGGCCACCGCGTGTACACGACCGAAGATCCACGCGCGACGCATCTCAGGCGCATGTCCCGCGATTTAGGCTATTCCAGCGGTCAGGCGAAGTGGTTCGACTATTCGCGAAAGATCGAGGAGTTCATCAACTCCGAGAAGAAGCTGAATGCAAACGTCGATTTCTACTCTGCGTCCACCTATCACACCTTGGGAATCGACCTGGACCTGTTTACGCCCATTTTCGCGGTTTCGCGCATCAGCGGTTGGACGGCGCACGTCATGGAACAACTCGAGGACAACCGCCTCATCCGGCCGCGTGCCGAGTACATTGGGCCGCAGTATCCCAGTAAGTACGTGCCAATCGAGCAGAGAGGCTAACTCTCTTGAGGGCAAAACAGAAACCCGCACTGGAAGGTGTGGGTTTTTGTTTCTTAAGCTTGGGCGTGTGTTGCTGCACGTGTGCGCACCGCAAGCCCGAACGTCGTAGAATAATTGGAGTTCTTAGCCCTGAATTAACGGTCTATGCGCAGAGTTTATCTGGACAATAACGCGACCACGCCTTTGCTGCCTGCAGTGTTTGAGGCTATGCAGCCATACTTCTTCGAGAAGTTCGGCAACGCATCCTCCATTCACCATCATGGACAGCAGGCCCGTGCCGCCGTCGAGCACGCGCGCGAAAGCGTGGCAGCCTTGCTTGGTGCGCGTCCTGTCGAGATCGTGTTTACCAGCGGCGGCACTGAGGGCGACAACCTGGGTATTTTTGGACTTGTGCGCCCCGGGGACCACGTCATCACCTCAACCGTCGAACACCACGCAGTCCTGAATGCTTGCAAGCGGCTGGAATCGCGTGGTGTGGCCGTAAGTTATGTTCAGGTGGATGGAGACGGCCTCGTAGATACGTCGGGTATCAAAGCCGCTCTGCGTCCGAACACGAAACTGATTTCCGTGATGATGGCGAACAACGAGACTGGAGTCATCCAGCCTGTTGAAGAGATCGGCCGAATTGCCATGGAGGCGGACGTATGGTTCCATAGCGATGCCGTTCAGGCAGCAGGGAAGATTCCCATCGATGTCGCCAGAATTGGGTGCGATCTCTTAACCATCTCTGGACACAAGATGCATGCGCCGCAGGGCACTGGGGTCGTTTACGTGCGCAAGGGGACGCTGATTGAACCGCTCATCGTGGGTGGCCGCCACGAGCGCTCGCGTCGCGCAGGAACCGAGAATCTGCCTGGCATCGTCGCACTTGGCTGCGCCGCAGACCTTGCACGCCGATGGTTCGCCGAAGGCGGTCCCGAACAAATGTCCGCCCATCGCGACCGTCTTGAGCGCACGGTACTTTTGCAGGTTGAGCAGACGACAGTGAACAGCGGGCGCGTGCGTCGTACGCCGAATACGTCGAACATCGTCTTCGACTGCATCGAAGGCGAGGCCATGGTCATCGCTCTTGACCTTAAGGGAGTTGCTGTCTCGACCGGAGCCGCCTGCTCCAGTGGCGCTATCGAGCCTTCGCATGTGCTTAGCGCCATGGGACTGTCGCCAGATCAGGCGCGCGCCAGCATCCGCTTCAGCATAGGGAAGCAAACGACCAATGCCGACATCGATTTTGTGCTGGAGCAGGTGCCGGAAGTAGTAGCCAGACTGCGGGACCTGTCGCCAGTGTGGCAGAAGCAGAAGAAAGCTGCTGAGCTGCTAAGTCGCTAAGCGGCTAAGCAAGTGCAGCAGCGTACGCAGATTCAGTACCTAAGCAGTTCAGAAGCTCCGCTTAGCAGCTCAGCAGCTTTAAGATGAATGACACTAAGACCATCGCCATCGCAATGTCCGGTGGAGTTGACTCCTCGACCGTTGCGGCCATGCTGCGTTCGGAGGGCTACAACCTGATCGGACTTACGATGCAGCTCTGGAACCAGCGACGCCTGGCTGGAACTGATGGCCACGCTGAGCCGGTGCAGGGGCGCTGCTGCTCGATCGATGACGTTTACGACGCGCGCCGGGTCGCCGAGCGCCTCGGAATTCCATATTACGTGGTTAATCAGGAAGACCGCTTTGAGCGTGACGTCGTGAAGCCGTTCGTAGAAGACTATCTTTCCGGCCGCACGCCAATCCCGTGCTCGCTCTGCAACAACCATCTCAAGTTTGACCAGCTTTTGCGTACCGCGCGCCAGGTTGGTGCCGACCTCATCGCCACCGGCCACTACGGTCGCAACGAATACGATGCCGAGCGCGGACGCTGGTTGCTGAAGCGGCCGGCGGATACCGCTAAGGATCAGACGTACTTCCTTTTCGGACTCACGCAGGAGCAGCTTTCACGAACGCTGTTTCCGCTGGGAAACATGCATAAGCCAGCCGTGCGCGAAGAAGCGCGCAGCCAGGGGCTCGACCTGCTGGCCGATAAGCCCGATTCGCAGGAAATCTGTTTCATTCCCGGCGGCGACTACAAGAAGTTCATCGATGCTTACCTCGGAGAGCAGGGTGAGCAGCTGCCGGACACCTCAGGCGACCTGGTCACCGCTGCCGGAGAAGTCGTAGGGCATCACAGCGGCATCCACAACTTCACTGTCGGGCAACGCAAAGGACTCGGCATCGCCACCGGCAATCCGCTCTACGTCCTCGAACTCCGCGGAGACCGCCACCAGGTTGTCGTCGGCGGCGGGGAAGAACTCTATTCGCGCACCTTGCGAGCGCGTCGTTTGAATTGGATTGCTTTTGAGAATTTGCGCGAGCCCATACGCTTAGAGGCCAAGATTCGCCACCGCCATCAGGCTGCCTGGGCGACGGTCGTGCCCTCCGGCCCGGACGAGGTACTCGTCACCTTCGATGCTCCACAGCGCTCCATCACGCCGGGCCAAGCCGTCGTCTTCTACGATGGCAATATCGTTGCTGGCGGCGGTTGGATCTGCTGAGCGCATAAGCGCCGCTGCCAATCTATCTAAGCTAAGCCACTGGACCCGACGTGCAGCGCTCGTCCCCTGCTGTGCATCATTTCAGTATGCCACCCGTTCGTGAGCTCCTCATTTGTACGTTTTCGCGCGAGGGGACCCTCGCATTCATTTCATTCCTGGCCCTTCTTTTTGGCGGGGGTTGCGGAGGCAATTCCGGGCCGCAGCAGGGAACTCCCGCTCCCGCGATTGGTCACGTGGTGCTCGTCGTGCTGGAGAATCAAAATTACCGCGACGTGGTCGGCAGCCCGTCCATGCCTTATCTGAATGGCCTGATCGGACGCGGCGGCCTGGCCACAAACTACTTTGCCAATACTCATCCCTCAATTGGAAACTACTTCGTCATGACCTCCGGCCAGGTGGCCACGAACGACGAGGGTTTCATGGGCACACTTAGCATCCAAAATGTGGCTCAGGATTTAACTGCCGCAGGGAAGAGCTGGAAAATCTACGCGCAGGCATTGCCGTCCGTCGGATATCTGGGGCCTGACGTCTATCCTTACGTTCGCCACCACAACCCCTTTGCCTACTTCGACACGGTGGTGAACGATACTGTGCAGCAGCAGAACATAGTTGAAATGGCGCAGTTCTCGTCAGACGTATCGACAGGCAATTTGCCTGATTTTGCGATGCTTGTGCCAGATCAGCAGCATAACGCCCACGACTGTCCGGGTGGAGGCTCAAACTGCTCGATGGCAGTCCGACTCGCGGCCGCCGATACCTTGTTGCGTAGTAATCTTCAAGAAATCATCGCTGCCGGTGATCCGAAAACGTTGATCGTGATTACCTTTGACGAAGCGGCGGATGACAACACGAACGGGGGCGGCCAGGTTGCAACTGTCTTAATCGGCCCACGCGTCAAGTCCGCGTTCCGTTCCACCACGCTTTATCAGCACGAGAGCCTCTACCGGTTGATTCTCGAGGTCACCGGCAATTCATCCCTCCCCCCTGCTGCCGCCTCCGCGACGGGCATGGGCGAGTTTCTTAAATAAGCGGGTCTCTGCAATGAAAAGGCGGCGCCGAAGCGCCGCCGCAAACTAAAGGATTGTGCTGTTCTAAATGAACATATCGTCCTGAGGAACTGTATTACGCTGACGCTGTACCTTTTTCGCAGCGACAAGAGTGCCGACACCCGCCAGCACTCCATCCATCAGCGCCGACATGGTCCGGACTGGCGAGAGCACAGTGTGATGCACCATTTCCGTCGTTTGTTCCACGCGATCCAGTGTGCGTGTAACCAGTTCATCGGCACGCACCACTTGTAGGCGAGTACGGTCCACGGCATCATTCAGCGTAAGGCCGACTCGCTCCGTCTGTTCGCGAACCATGGTGCTTGTGGCCGTAAGATTCTCGACGATCGTTTCCACCTTCGGCTTGATGCTGGTGAGCAGCTCGCGCGCTTGTTGCAGCGTGGGAAACGTCTCTGCTTCCATCTTTCTTGCCAAGGCGTCCACGCGTTCGCTTGTCTTCTTCACGTTCGTGTAAAGCGCGAATAAAACGCCCATTTGCAGGACGACTGCAATCGCCGTTACCGCAACAAAGATTGTAAGTATCAGTTCTTTTTCCATCGTTATGCCTTGTCGGGTCCCTTGTGCCGTCCCTGGTCAAGTCAAGTGCGAGTCTGCGGAGCAGGCCGCGACCCCGCAGCGCTCGCGGGTTCAGTTCTTAAAGCTTTGTAGGCTCTGGCGTTTCAGTCGTGGCCTCTCGATAAGCCTGGCGCCCCGCCTCGAATGCCGAGCGGAACTGCTCTTTCTGCTGACCTACGACCTCTTTGCTTCTTTCCATCCAGTCTGCCGCTTGCTCTTTGTACTGACGCGCACGATCACGAACTTTCTCGCGACCCTCTTCGGCGGCCTGCAGGATGCTTTCACGAGTTTCACGGCCAGACTTGGGCGCGTACAAGACACCAAGTGCTGCGCCGACGCCCAGTCCCGCTAAAAACCAAAGGATTCCGTTGTTGCTTTCATCTGACATTTTTGGACCTCCTGGGGAGTGTTCCTAAGCCCTCGGATGGTAGCACCGGGAACTTTGAATTACAAACCTTAAGCCCTTGCCCATCGTCTATTGCGGGCCGGCAAACTTCCGCAGCAATGCTATCTGCCCGGCATGGTAAAGGTCGTGCTGCGCCGCTCCATGCAACATCACGTAGAACGAGTAATCCTTGCCGGGAACCGTCGTTGAAAGCCGCTCGAAAGGATGTGCCAGCACGGCTGCGTGCAGTGCCGCGTAGCTAGCTTTCAGCCGAGCAATGGCTTCCGTCCAGCCACCGTTGCTCGTGTCGGCCACCTGCGGCCAGTCCTCTTCATCGGTCACATTCGCAATTGTTTCCCCTTCCAGTCGACGACGCACAATGTCATGCCAAGCACCTACGTGCAGGACTATTTCCCACATGCTGTGAGCGTCGGCTCCGGCGTGGCGGGCCGCTTCTGCTGCCGTTAAACCCTGCACAACTTCAAGCAGGCAAGGCCCTGACCACGCAGGACCTTCGAACGCTCTGCGTAGCTGATCGGCGATCCTCGTCACTTCGGTCATCAAGGTCCTCCAAATACAGTTTGGCGCGCAAACAGACCTTACGGTTTTCTGGTTGGACGCAGCACAATCTCGCTAACGAACGATTGCGGAGCCTGTGTCACCAGCATTGCGACAGCATGAGCGACATCTTCGGGCTTCAACATCCTGGAAACATCTTTGCCTGTATGCGGACTGAGATCGGTATTTGTCGAACCCGGGCAGATGACGGAAACACGGATATTGTGCGTTCGCAGTTCTTCCGCGACCGAATAACTTAATCCGTTCAGTCCCCACTTGGAAGCTGCATAGGCGGCGCCGTTCGGCAGCGCATTCTTTGATGCTATCGACGAGATGTTGATGATGTGCCCCGTTTTCGCTCCAATCATCATGGGAGCAAATGCGCGAATGCAGTAGTAGACGCCGCGCAGATTCGTGTTCAACACCTGGTCCCAGTCGTCTGGAGGAAGCTGGTGCAACGGTGCGCTGAATGCGCCGACACCTGCATTGTTCACCAGGATGTCTGCGCGTCCGAAAGTTTTCTCAACGTGCGCACCCAACTGCTCGACATCGCGGTACACCATCACGTCGCATTGAACGGCTTCGCATTGCCCGCCGGCCTGGCGGATGCGTCTTGATGTCTCTTCCAGTGCCTGCGTGCTGCGGCCTGTAATCACCGTGTTCGCGCCGAGCATGGCCAAGGACTCCGCGATTGCCGCCCCAATTCCACGGCCTCCGCCGGTGACGACTGCGACTCTCTCCAGTAGTGGCCGGTTCGATTGCTGCGTCATGCGATCCTCCAGACTGCATTGTCTCCCATTTGCTCTTCATCTGCGCAACTCTGCACATCCGAATCAGCAGCTACCAGCATCCAATTCACAGGACCAAGACATCAATCAATCAAAGGGTGACATGCCTTGCACGAGCTGTTTGGACGGGACTGCGTGTGAGGCCGGATGGGTGTTGAGCGCCTACTGTGACCCCAGGTAGCACCGTTGAGGCCGCATCCACGCGAAGACTCGATGTGCTGTTGACACTTTGCTTGCGCAGTTAAGGTGTGCCCCCTATAATCGCAACCTCCGCCTTTCTGTTTGGCAAGTGCAATGCGGGGTCGGCAGTCGCGGATGCAATGATGTGTCAGAGCGTAGCAGCGCCCGCTCTGAGCCCACGGCGAGGGATTTGGCGCCCGGGTACGTTGTCGCAGATTCCCCAGTTCTAAGGAGCCATCGAATGAAGAAGTCGATAGTCACGTTCTTGCTTGTTTTCGCGACGGCAGCCGCCGCACAACAAGCGGCACCGGCGGCGCAGGCAGGGGTACCCCAGCAGACCGCTGGACAGCAGCAGGCCTCTGTGCCGGCTCAGAAGAAAGAAATCAAAGATCCCGCCGAGTACAACGCCTACGTTGCGGCGGTCCAGGCGGCAGACCCAAGCGCTAAGGCGACTTCGCTTGAATCCTTCCTGCAAACGTACCCGAACAGCGTGATGAAGGAAGACGCGGCCGAACTGCTTATGAAGACCTATCAGCAGCTCGGCAACGTGCAGAAGATCATGGAAACAGGCCAGCGCCTGCTCCAGATCAACCCTAACAACCTCACCGGCCTCGCTCTGATGAGCTACTTGCTGCGAACGCAAGCCACAAGCGGGCAGATGAATCAGCAGCAGGCTCAACAGGCGCTTGCGCAGGCTGCGCAGTATGCCGAAACCGGCATGAACCTGCTTCAGACCGCCGTCAAGCCTGAAGGCTACCAGGACGCCGACTGGGCGAAGATGAAGGAAAGCTTCCACACCATCTTCCTCGGCTCCATCGGCCACAATGCGCTACAGATGAAGAATTACCCCGTGGCGCAGCAGAACCTGAAGGAACTCGTCACCGCGACCCCTAACAGTTTTACGGACGTTTACCTGCTTGCGCTGTCTTATCTTGAGCCCAAGCCGCCCGCCGTCGAGGGTCTGTTCTGGATCGCTCGCGCCGTCGCTCTGGCTCCTCCGGCCGCCCAGGCGCAAATAACTAATTACGCCAAGAGCCGTTACACGCGCTATCACGGGACGGACGAGGGTTTCAACGAACTGGTTGCAACAGCAAAAACAACACCCATGATTCCGCCGGGTTTCACCGTCGCACCGGCTCCTTCACCCGCAGAACAGGCCGCACAGATGCTGCAGAAAACTCCGGCGAACCAGATGTCATTCGCTGAATGGCAGTTCGTGCTGACCTCCGGCAATCAACAGGGAGCGGATCAGGTGTGGAACTTCCTCAAGGGCAAGCCGATCCAGATGATCGCTCAGGTCATCAGCGCCACGCCGACCAAGCTGATGCTGGCCGGTAGCGCTGACGATATCGCCGAGAATAAGGCGGACATCGAGTTGACGATGGCTGGTCCGATCCCAGCGAAGCTGATCCCGAAACCTGGCGCACAGATCACGTTCGAAGGAACCTCGACGGCCTATGATGCCGAGCCCTTCCTGCTTAGAATGAACAACGGCGCTCTGCTCGCCAAGGCTGGTGCAACCCCGACCAAGAAGCCGGCAGGCAAAACACCCGCTCCTGTCAGGAAGCGTCCGGCATCGCGCTAATTGCACAGGCATGAACTTGAGCTAATCGAAAAGCAGCCCGGGAACGGGCTGCTTTTGCTTTTGCTTAGTCACACGAATCAAATCTAGCGCCGTGCTTCACGGCAACACGAAAGGCAGCCCAGGCGGGCTGCCTTGATTTTCACTATCCTGCACGATCTCGGCAGGCACTCACGCGTGTCCTGCTGGCGCAAAGAACTCTACCGTGCGACTTTCTTCTCCAACGCGAGTGCCGGCGCTGTTGCCGGGCCGCGCCGCTGTGGGCGCTTGGAAACATTTCGCAACGCGCGTACGTCCAGATTCAGCTCTGCAATCGTGCGACTCAGTGTGTTGCGGTGCATTCCCAGTTCCCGTGCGGCCTTGCATTGATTTCCGTTGTTCTCTTCCAGCACGGTCAGGATGAAGCGCTTCTTGAATTCCCGCACAGCTTCCGAGTATAGGATCCCGCTTTGGTACATCTGCATGATCAGAGCTTCCAACTGGTCCTTCACGATGCCTCACTTTCCGACGATTACTGAACGGGCCGGGCAAAGCTGCGCCGCTCCCAATTCTTGAGAAAAAACCTGTGCTGTCCCGCCTCTATTCAATTCAAAAAGAGTTGCTCCACCTATTTAGGGCTCTTTGCCTGTTCGTTGTCGCGTTGCGACCTCATGTCGCGGACTGCCGTGACACCGTTGCGGAACCGCTCACGGAGCTCATAGGGCGCGACCCACGTTGCCGCACGCCCAATCACCAGGAAGTACGGCCCAAACTGCGATGCGGTCAGCCACTTCGACCCTGGTCCGAACGATGCCAGTGCCAACACAACCACCGTCACGATCAATGCCCCGCGTGATAGCCCAAAAGCCGCACCCAGCAGGCGATCAAACCACCTCAAGCCGACTTCTTTTGCCAGCGAACGCGCGATCCTTCCAGCGATTCCTGCCAGCAAGGTGATAAATACAAAGATCAGCAGGAACGCGACCGAGTGCGCAATCCAGTCGCTCTTGACGTACGGCAAGAACCAGGGTGCGACACGGCGGTATTCCCATGCAGCGAGGAGGTACCCAATGACCACGCCCGCCAGCGAGAACAATTCGTACAAAAACCCTTGCAGCGCAGCCAACAGTAGCGACAGCGACAGAATCGCCACAATCAGCCAGTCCAATCCGCTCATCGGCGTTCCTCCGCGCTTACTGCGGCAGTTCGCGCCCTGTCAGCAGACGGTACGCTTCCATGTATTTTGCGCTTGTGTTCGCCTGCACTTCGGCGGGGAGACCCGGTGCGGGCGGCTTCTTATTCCAATGAATCTGTTCCAGGTAGTCGCGCACGTACTGCTTGTCGTACGACGCCTGCGCGCTGCCGGGGTTGTACTTGTCTGCCGGCCAGAAACGTGATGAATCGGGTGTTAACACCTCATCCGCCAGCACAATGCCTTTTGGCGTGCGTCCGAACTCAAACTTGGTGTCCGCGATAATGATGCCGCGCTGCGCCGCGTACTCTGACGCTTTCTTGTAAATCTTCAGACTCAGGTCGCGTAATTGCTCGCTCAGTTCAGGGCCGATCCGCTTGACGACTTCATCGAAAGCAATGTTTTCGTCGTGCCCGCTCGCCGCTTTGCTTGCCGGCGTGAAGATCGGTTCCGGCAGTTTGTCAGATTCCTTCAGTCCCGTTGGCAGTTTGATGCTGCAGACAGCGCCAGTCTGCTGGTATTCCTTCCAGCCTGAGCCTGACAGGTAGCCGCGCACCACGCATTCAATCGAGACCATGTCCGCCTTGCCTACCAGCATCGAGCGCCCTTTGATCTGGTCACGATACTTCTGTAGAGGCTCCGGATACTCGTCGACGTTCGCCGTCAGTAGATGGTTCGCGACAACGTCCTTGAGGAAGTCGAACCAAAACAGTGAGAGCTGCGTGAGCACACGCCCTTTGTTCGGAATTCCCGAAGCGAGCACGTAGTCGAACGCAGATATTCTGTCCGTCGCCAGGAAGAGCAGTTGTTCTTCGCCCACGCGATAGATGTCGCGCACTTTTCCGCTGGCATGGATTTCCAGGTCTGGAAAGTCGGTTTGGAGTAGTACGTCAGATGCTTGTGTTTTCACGGTAGAAGATGTTCGAAAGGAACGTCGCGTATTCTATTCGACCTGTAGATTTTGTCAACGACACCGACAGATTTGATTTTCGAAATCGAAACTTATCATAAACGAAATTCTATTGACAGAATTGATGATGTCGCGAAATACGCGTCAATAGGGGAGTTCGGCGCCTGTGCTCGTATCGGGTGTTTTGCGCTTGTCGCGATCGTAAGCGCTCACTCGACAATCATAGGACTAACCTCTTGCGCAAGTACGTCTACAACTTTGTCTTCCGCATCGTTCTGGGTTTTCTCGCAGCACGAGTGTCTGCCTATGAACAGCTTCGATGTCCAACGTGGATGTTCAAAGACCTGTACCGCGATGCGGATCACAGCACATCGAATATGCGTTGAGTATGCATCGAAAAAAGATGTGTCTCAGCATCCTGCGAAAGACTGCGTACCTGCCCCTGATTCGATATAATCAGCGTTTTACCCATACCAGTTTGCCAGCACTGTGTGCTGCTCCTCGAATCCAGGCGCGTTTGCCATTTTCAAAGGACAAATCATGAACGAAATCGAAATCATCCACGCTCGCGAAGTTCTCGATTCGCGCGGTAACCCCACTGTCGAAGCCGAAGTCACCCTGCTCAGCGGCGCCAAGGGGCGCGCGATCGTTCCCAGCGGCGCTTCCACCGGCGAACATGAAGCCGTCGAACTCCGCGATCAGGACAGCGCCCGCTTCGGCGGCAAGGGTGTTTCGAAGGCGGTGCAGAACGTTATCGACGAAATTGCTCCAGCCCTCACCGGCATGGATGCCAGCAATCAACTCGAGATTGACGCGCAGATGATCGACCTCGATGGCACCGAGAACAAGGGACGTCTGGGCGCAAACGCGATTCTCGCCGTCAGCATGGCTTGTGCCCGTGCGGTTGCAAATTCGTACGACATGCCGCTCTATCGGTACCTTGGCGGACTCAACGGCAACCTGCTTCCGGTTCCCATGATGAACATCCTGAACGGTGGAGCGCACGCCGACAACAACGTCGACTTCCAGGAATTCATGGTTATGCCCGTCGGCGCAGACTCCTTTTCGGAGGCGCTGCGCTGGGGCACAGAGACTTTCCATACCTTGAAGGGCGTGCTCAAGAAACGCGGCTACAACACCGCGGTCGGCGATGAAGGCGGCTTTGCTCCTTCGCTCAAGTCCAATGTCGAAGCCATCGAGGTAATCCTCGAGGCCATTCAGCAGGCTGGCTACACGCCGGGCGAACAGATCGCCATCGCGCTCGATCCCGCTGCCAGCGAGTTTTTCCAGGACGGCAAATACATCTTCAAGAAGTCCGATAAGTCGGCGAAGTCCAGCGAAGAGATGGTTCGCTTCTGGGCCGATTGGGCGCGCCAATATCCCATCGTCTCCATCGAAGACGGCCTTGCCGAAGATGACTGGGATGGCTGGAAACTGATGACCGATGAAATGGGCGGCAAAATTCAGCTTGTTGGCGACGACCTGTTCGTTACGAATACTGAACGCCTCGCGCGCGGCATCGAGAACGGCGTCGCTAATTCCATTCTCATCAAGGTCAACCAGATCGGAACCGTAACGGAAACGCTGGAAGCGATCGAACTCGCGCGGCGCAATGGTTACACCGCCGTTATTTCGCATCGCTCTGGCGAGAGCGAGGACACGTTCATCGCAGACCTGGCGGTTGGCACCGGCGCAGGACAGATCAAGACCGGTTCTGCATCGCGCACCGACCGCATCGCCAAGTACAACCAGTTGCTCCGCATCGAAGAAGAACTCGGCATGGCGGCAAACTTCCTTGGCCTCGGCGCGTTGAACTACAACGGCGAAATCGGCGAAGAAGCGAGCGCGTAAGAATCGCGGCATCGACACGGCTTTGGAGCAGCACAACCGCTGCTCCGAAGCCTTAGTCCGCCGGCTCGATCATGTTCAGCCACATCCTTCATCTGCGTTCATCCTCCGCGTCTCTGCATCGAAAAAGGTATCCGAAGAATGACTAGACCGAAGCCGCTCATCCTCATCATCCTTGATGGCTGGGGCTATGCGCCGCCGTCGCCCGCGAACGCGATTTCGCTCGCGCACAAGCCTACCTACGACAAACTGCTTACCACATTCCCGAACACGCTTGTCCACACCAGCGGACGCTTTGTCGGCCTGCCAACCGGGCAGATGGGCAACAGCGAAGTAGGGCACCTGAATATGGGTGCTGGCCGCATCGTTTATATGGACATCACCAAGATCGACCTGATGATCGAGAATGGCGAACTCTTCTCGAATCCCGTCTTGCTCGCTGCGATGAAGCAGGCGAAGGCGGGCGGGCGCAGGCTGCATTTCTGCGGACTGCTTTCCGATGGCGGCGTGCACTCGCACCAGAATCATCTCTACGCCTTGCTCAAGATGGCGAAGCAGAACGGCGTAGAACGCGCTTTTGTTCACGCGTTCATGGACGGTCGCGACACTCTTCCGACGAACGGCGCGGCTTACATTGACCAGCTTCAGCAGAAAGTGCGCGAACTCGGGGGCGTTGGACGCCTCGCCACCGTCAGTGGCCGCTATTACGCCATGGATCGCGACAAGAAGTGGGATCGCGAGCGGCTCGCCTTTGATGCCATGGTGCACGGCAAGGCGCAGGGCGGTACGTCCATCGATCCTGTGCAGACGATGAAAGAGTTTTACAACAAGGGCATCACCGACGAGTTCATCCTTCCGTTCGTCTGTGTGGACAACAAGGGCGAACCTGTCGCGACTATCCGCGATGAAGATGTGGTCATCAATTTCAATTACCGTGCGGACCGCGCTCGCCAGATCACTCGTTGCCTTGCGCGCGAGAGCGGTATCACTCCAAGTGGCGGACGCGACCTGCCGGACTGGGAAGCGCTCGACGCGGTCATCCCGCGCAGTGAGTGCCCGCGCAATTTGACGTACATCTGCATGACTCAGTACGACTCCAAGTTCAAGCTTCCATGCGTGATTCCGCCTGAGTCGCTGGGCAACATTCTCGCGAACGTCATGAGTTCGCTCAATATGCGCAACCTGCGCGTGGCTGAGACAGAGAAGTACGCGCACGTCACGTACTTCTTCAATGGCGGCATCGAGACGGCGTTTCCCGGCGAAGATCGCATGCTTGTGCAGTCTCCCAAGGTCGCGACCTACGACTTAACGCCCGAGATGAACGCCAGCGGTGTCGCTGATGCTGTTGTCAAAGCCGTGGAAGATGGCACTTTCGATGTGATGGTTGTGAACTTCGCGAACGCCGATATGGTCGGACACAGCGGCCTGATCGAACCGACGGTCAAAGCGGTTGAGACGGTCGACGCCTGCCTCGGTCGCATCTACACGGCAGTCAAGCAGCGCGGCGGCGCGATGATCGTCACCGCAGATCACGGCAACGCCGAGCAGATGGTTGACCCGGCGACTGGCGGTCCGCAGACTGCGCACACGACCAATCCCGTTCCGCTCATCCTTGTCAGCGAAAACGCCAATCATTTCCGTTTACGCACCGATGGTGCGCTTCAGGATATTGCGCCTACGGTCCTCGGCGTTCTCGGTGTCCAGCAACCCAAGGAAATGACAGGACAGGATCTCCGCATACTGCTTTCGCCGAAGTAGCGCAAACGCAACCGCAAATGGAAAGCCCCGCTGATCACGCGGGGCTTTTGTGATGCACATTGAGTGAGTTCGAGCTACTTCACGTCGAGTAGTTCGACATCGAAAAGCAGCGTGGCGTTCGGCGGGATCACGCCGCCAGCGCCTCTGGCGCCGTAACCCAGGTCAGGCGGGATGCGCAGCCGGCGCTTTCCGCCAACCTTCATGCCTGCCACGCCCTCGTCCCAGCCCTTGATGACGCGGTGTCCGCCAAGAGGGAACTCGAATGGCTCGTTGCGGTCCACAGAGCTGTCGAACTTTGTGCCATTCTCTAGCCAGCCTGTGTAGTGCACCTTCACGTTCATGCCAGCCACGGCGGTTGCGCCAGTGCCTGTCTTCACGTCCCAATACTGCAGCCCCGACGCGGTCTTTACCGGGGTACCTTCGACTGCCGGCGGTTTATCATTACCGGATTGTGCCATGGCCATCCCGGCGACGAGTGCGAACATTGAAACCAATCCCGTCAACATACGGATCACGCGAACCCTCCTGGAATCATGCTAACACTAACACGCAGCGCATTCTGAAGCTGACCAGTGACACTCGCCATAAAGCTGCTTAATAGCCTTTCTGCTTGTCCACAACGCCGAGCAGCGGTTCTCCCGATTTGTAACGGCGCAGATTTTCGGCGAGCAGTTGATAATGACGTTCCCACAGGTTCTCGGTCGCGGCGGCCGAGTGCGGCGTGATGATCAGATTCGGCAAACTCCACAACTCAGAGTCGCCTGAGAGTGGCTCGTTGGCGAAGACGTCCAGCGCGGCTCCGGCTATGCGGCTGTTGCGCAGGGCGTCGATGAGCGCTGGTTCATCCACCAGAGCACCGCGGGAGACGTTGACGAAGTAGGCCTCTGGCCTCATGGCCCGCAGTCTATCGGCGTTGATGCAAGCCCGCGTCTTCGGCGTGAGGGGCGCGGCGAGGACAACGAAGTCGGAACGTCCCAAAACCTCGTCGATGCTCTCGAAGCCGACGACTTGGAGCGCGGGCGCGCTGCCGCGCTCGGGATGTTCCCGTACGGCGAGGGTGTTCATGCCGATCGCGTTTGCCATACGCGCGACTTCGCGGCCGATCGCGCCGAGGCCAATTACGCCGAGCGTTGCCCCACGAAGTTCTCTAGGCCGTGGACGCTCATCCCATAGCTGATTCTGGCCCCAAGTTCGCGCGTGCTGGTAGTGCATGGTGCGATGGAGTCGTTTGCTGAGTGCGAACACCATCGCCACGGCGTGCTCGGCGACAACGTGCCCGTGCACTTCACTGGCATTGGTCACAACGATGTCGCTGGCAATGACTTCTGGGATCATCAGCGCATGCACGGCAGCCGCGGGAGAGTGAATCCAACGCAACCGTTTGGCGGCACGCAACTGCTCAGGGCGGAGGGACCAAAGCACCGCAACTTCGGCGTCCACAATCTCGCGGTCGATCTCGTCGTAGTTCTTGAGGTGAACTACTTCCAAGTTGGAAAAGTCTTGACGCAATCGCGTCGGAACCCAGTCGGGGGCATTCCAAAGCTCAAAGCGATGATGAAGGACGATCAGCAGTCTCATGGTTGATATGGGAACGCGCAGATGCCCACAGCAGTGCCGCAGGCATCTCGAACTCTAGCCACCATAAACTACAGCGGTCATGCGTTCGGACTACGATGCGCGTGCGGGAGCCCATTTGTTCAGAAATGTCGTGACTGCCTTCGCGCTGTAACCGCGGCCCTCCTCAAGGTTGGCCGTTTCCTGCGAGTGCAGCAGCTTGCCGTCGGAATCGAGCACGAATATGTGTGGGTATCCTGGTACGTTGCCGTACTTTGCAAGTACCGTCTTGTTTTCGTTTTCGGGACTGAAGTTCACTTTCACCAACACGAAGTTATCGTCGCGCAATTGACGCACGTTGGTGTTCTGGTCGAAGAACTTGTCCATATATTTACACCAGCTACACCAAAGTCCGCCGACCTCTACGAGAACGCGCTTGCCTGTTCGGGCAGCTTCCTTGACGGCGCTGTCGATATCGCTGGCGGCGTCGCGCGCGGCATCGTACACGTGCACAGGTGCGTACATAGCGCTGGAAGCGGCGTTCGTCGCTTGGTTATCTGTTGAAGAATTGGCAGGTGCGCCCTGTGCGAACAGGGCAGAGCAGCCGAATACAAGTAGAAACAGTGCGATGGTTCGGGCCTTCATATCGGCTCCAGGAAGAAGTTAGAAGAGAGCAAATCATCATACGCGCTGCACACCTTTCGAGCCAATTGTTGATGATCGGCGCGCAGGGCCCTAACAAACCCGAACCATCAGCTTCGTTATCCGCAGAGGACGGCGGCGCCGTTCACGTTGAGGACTTCGCCGCTAATGTGGCGAGCCCAATCAGAGGCGAGAAATACGATTGGGTTGGCGACGTCGTCTGCGGTGGCGATGCGACGCAATGGGATGGCGCGTGCGATATCGGCGCGGCTGCCGTTCTTGAATACCTCGGTGTTCAAATCGGTGTCTACCCAGCCGGGCGCGACGCAGTTGACGCGGATGATGGGCGCCAATTCCGTTGCGAGCGATTTCGCGAAGCTGATCTGTCCGCCTTTTGAGGCCGCATAGTTGGAGAAACCGGCTTCGCCGCGCTGACCGGCCGTAGAGCTAACGATGACGATCGATCCGCCGCCAACGCGCTTCATTGCGGGCACGACGGCGCGACAACAGGTCCAGGTTCCTTTCAGGTTGGCGTCGAGCACGCGGTCCCACAACGCCTCCTTCATCTGCTCGACGGGCGCTCCCTCCCAGATTCCAGCGTTTGCAACAAGGACATCTACACGCCCGAACTCGGCGACGGTCTGGTCCACCAATGATTGCGCAACTTTTACATCGCTCACGTCGCCCTTGACGGCGAAAGCCAGCGCGCCAAGTTCGCGAAGGCCGGAGAGGACTTCCTCGGCGGCATCATCGTGTTGCAGATAGTTGACAACCACGCGAGCGCCGGATTCAGCCAGACGCAGCGCTACGGCGCGTCCGATGCCCCGAGAGGCTCCGGTGACGATGGCGACGCGATCGCTAAGCAGCGTGCGAGGAAATGGGTTGGAAGTTGCGGTCTGGGGGAGTTCAACGAGTTGTGCCATTCTGTTCCTCCTGGCTGGCGAAGGCAGCGAATGCTGTGCCGGGCCTTGCTGCTGGTTCATGAAGAATTGCGTTGAGCAGCGTGTTCACGTGCTGCGGTTCGGCTAGGAATGCGTCGTGCCCATGTGCGGATTGGATTTCCGTGTAAGTGCAGTCACAACCGGAGTTGCGTAGCTTGGTAGCCAACGTGCGAACATCTTCGGCAGGGAAGAGCCAGTCGGACGAGATGCCTACGAGTGACACACGGGCAGCAACGCGCTCGTACGCTGCGGGGCCGTGTTCGTGTTCGGGGTCCCAGAGGTCCATGGCGCGAGTGATGGCGGCATAGCTGGCGCCATCGAACCGATCCTGGAAGATGCGCCCCTGGTGATCGAGGTATCCGGCAACGTCGAAGCGTCCCGAGGGCGATGACCACGGTTCGTCTCCGGCGCGGTTAGGCTTGCGGCCGTAGCGCTCCGAGAACAGCTCTGCTGATTTGTAGGTACACATGGCAAGCGCTCGTGCGAGGCGCAGCCCGGAACGCTCGTCCACCGCAGATTCGATCGCCAGGCGCTGCACGTGATTGAGCGCAAGCCCCAGCGGCGAAAGAGGCGCGGCAGCGATTGCGACGCAGTCGTCCACGCGCTCCGGATAGCGTATGGCCCACTCAAGCGCCTGCATACCGCCGATGGACGCACCGATAACAGCTCGAATGTGATCGATGCCGAGCGCGGTGAGCACGTGTGCTTGCGCGCGGACGGTATCAGAGATGGTGACGACCGGGAAGTCTGCGCCGTGGGGCCTGCCGGTGGATGGATCGACCAAGCCGGGTCCAGTCGAGCCGTAACAGGAGCCGAGAATGTTGGTGCAGACAACGCACCAGCGTTCATTGGCGAGGGCACCGCCGGGCGCGAACAGTTCTGGCCACCACTGATCCACGCGCGCGGAACCGGAGAGAGCGTGGCAGACGAGCACGACATTATCGCCCACAGCGTTCGGCTCGCCGAAAATGGCATACCGAATAGTGACGGGGCTGAGTTCTCCACCACACTCGAGTTTGAAAGGTTCTCGCTCGGCGAAAATAACGTTGCCTTGCGTCAAATGATGAACGATGGACGCCATGTCAGCGCGCTCCTGCCGATTCTCGTGAGTGGCCGTGGACTGCGACGGACAGCGCCTGGTCGAGGTCGCCGATGATGTCTCGAATATCCTCTATGCCGACGGACAGGCGGATCAGTTCAGGGGTTACACCGGTGTCGCCCTGCTGATCTTCCGTGAGTTGCTGGTGCGTGGTGGAAGCGGGATGTATGACAAGTGACTTAGCGTCGCCGATATTCGCCAAGAGGCTAAACAGCTTGAGCGAATTCATCAGCTTTTTGCCCGATTCGAATCCGCCGCGAATGCCGAAGGTGACGAGCGCGCCGGAGCCCTTTGGCAGATATTTCTTCGCCAGCTTGTGGTGCGCGCTGGACGGCAGGCCGGGATAGTTCACCCAATCAACGGACGGATGCTCGGAGAGGAACTTCGTGACAGCGAGCGCGTTCTCCGAGTGGCGCTCCATGCGCAGGTGAAGCGTCTCGGAGCCCTGGAGAAGCAGGAAAGAATTAAAGGGAGAGAGGCACGCGCCGGTATCGCGCAGGCCCTGTACGCGAGCCTTGACGATGAAAGCGAGATTGCCGAAAACGCCAGTGTAAGTGACTCCGTGGTAGGAGGGATCGGGTTCGATGAATGAGGCGGTGAAGCGCCCGGAGGCTGCCCAGTCGAAGCGTCCAGCGTCAACGATGACGCCGCCAATCGTGGTGCCGTGTCCGCCGATGAACTTAGTCGCGGAGTTGATGACGATATCGGCACCCCACTCGATGGGCCGACAGAGCGCTGGCGAAGCGCATGTATTGTCCACAATGAGCGGCAAGCCGAATTCGTGTGCGATGGCGGCCAGCGCTTCGATATCTGCGACGTCGAGCTTGGGATTGCCGAGCGACTCGGTGTAAATGGCCTTGGTGCGATCATTGATCGCCGCACGGATCGCATCGAAATCGGCAGCATCGGCGAAGCGCACGTGAATGCCGAGTTTCGGCAGCGTGTAGTGGAACAGGTTATACGTGCCGCCGTACAGCGAAGTGGTGGAGACGATTTCGTCACCGGCGTTGGCAAGAGTCGTGATCGCCAGTGTCTCGGCAGCTAACCCGGAAGCAACAGCCAGGGCAGCGACGCCGGCTTCGAGGGCCGCAATGCGCTTCTCGAAGACATCGGTAGTCGGATTCATGATCCGCGTATAGATGTTGCCGGACTCCTGGAGCGCAAAAAGTCGAGCTGCGTGGTCGGCGTCATCAAAGACATAGGAACTTGTCTGATAAATCGGGACGGCGCAGGACTTGGTCGTCGGGTCGGGCTGCTGGCCGCCGTGAACGGCAAGCGTGGCGAGGCGGTAAGGGCTGGCGTTGGTGGACATTGGATACATCTCCTATGAATTCTTCGCCGCAAAACAAAACGACCCACGGTTGAAGCCGTGGGTCGTTTGAACTTTGCGTTATTTGTCGACTATCGAATCATCTGGCGACCGGACGCAAGCACCCACGGCTGTGCAGCATGTACATGCACATGGCCATGGTGGCGTTGGTGGTCGCGGTCAACATCGTTATGCAGAATACAAAATGCCAGGGCAGTCGTCAACCATCGCTGCGCTGAATGGAGAGAAACGGCGATTGAGCGGCATGGAACGAACACGAAGCGGACAAGAGTGTCGCGTGAAGAGCTATGTGCTCACCGCGAATGACGCTCGCGCAAATGGGGCGGCGGTTAGCGCTCTGGGTGCACAAGAAAAGCCCCGCTCCAAGCGAGCGGGGCTTTCCGTTATCAGCTAGCTACTGCTTCTTAGTACATTCCCATTCCGCCGCCATGGCCGCCGGGCATTGGAGCTTCTTTCTTCTCCTCCGGGATTTCGGCTACGAGGGCTTCCGTCGTCAGCATGAGCGAGGCGATGGAGCCTGCGTTCTGCAGTGCGGTGCGGGTTACCTTGGTCGGGTCGATGACGCCGGCCTTCACCAGGTCCACGAATTCGCTGCTCTGGGCGTTGTAGCCGAAAGCGATGTCCTTCGAATCACGGATGCGGCCGATGATCACTGCGCCTTCTTCGCCAGCGTTGGCGACGATCTGGCGGAGAGGCTCTTCGAGGGCGCGCTTGACGATGTTGGCGCCGATGCGCTCATCGCCTTCAAGGCTCTTGCCGAGCGCTTCAATCGCCGGGATGCAGCGAATGAGGGCTACACCGCCGCCCGGGACGATGCCTTCTTCGACGGCAGCGCGGGTAGCGTGCATCGCGTCTTCGACGCGAGCTTTCTTTTCCTTCATTTCGGTTTCGGTCGCCGCGCCGACTTTGATCACGGCAACGCCGCCGACGAGCTTCGCCAGGCGTTCCTGGAGCTTCTCGCGGTCGTAGTCGCTGGTGGTCTTGTCGACCTGGCTGCGAATTTCCTTCACGCGGCCTTCGATGTCGCCCGACTTGCCCTTCCCTTCGACGATGGTGGTGTTGTCCTTGTCGACGGTAATCTTCTTGGCCTGGCCGAGATCGCCCATTTGAACGTTCTCAAGCTTGATGCCGAGATCTTCGGTAACGGCCTTGCCGCCGGTGAGGATGGCGATGTCCTGCAGCATTGCCTTGCGGCGGTCGCCGAAGCCAGGGGCCTTTACGGCGCAAACTTGCAGCGTGCCACGGAGCTTGTTGACGACGAGCGTGGCAAGAGCCTCGCCTTCGACGTCTTCAGCAATAATGAGCAGAGGACGGCCTGCCTTGGCGATCTGCTCGAGGATGGGGAGCAAATCCTTCATTGAGGAGATCTTCTTCTCGTGAATGAGGATGAGCGCGTTCTCGAGAATTGCTTCCATGCGCTCGGGATCGGTGACCATGTACGGTGAAAGGTAGCCACGATCGAACTGCATGCCTTCGACGACTTCCAGCTGCGTTTCCATCGTCTTGGCTTCTTCAACGGTGATGACGCCGTCCTTGCCAACCTTCTTCATCGCTTCGGCGATGATGTGGCCGATCGTGTCATCGTTGTTAGCGGAAATGGTGCCGACCTGGGCAATCATTTCGCCGGTGACGGGCTTCGAAAGCTCGTCGAGCGTGCCCTTGTTACGGTTGCCGTCTTTGTCGAGGGTGCCGCAAACGGTCTGGATGGCCTTGTCGATGCCGCGCTTCAGCGCCATTGGGTTCGCGCCGGCGGCAACGGTCTTGACGCCCTCGCGGAAAATGGACTGGGCGAGAACGGTCGCCGTCGTGGTGCCGTCACCGGCAACATCGCTTGTCTTGCTGGCGACTTCACGAACCATCTGCGCGCCCATATTCTCGAGCGAATCCTTCAGTTCGATTTCTTTCGCAACGGTAACGCCGTCCTTGGTGATGGTCGGGGAACCGAACTTCTTTTCTATAACGACGTTGCGGCCCTTGGGACCGAGCGTAACTTTCACGGCGTCTGCCAGAACATTGACGCCACGGAGGATCGCCTGACGGGACTCCTCGCCGTGCACAATCTGTTTTGCCATAATCAAATCTCCTAGATCAGTCGCGAGTCGCGGGTGGCGAGTCGCGCAAGGTTCGGTGCGGGCAAGGGACGCCCGCAGAAACTTACTTCGAGGCTTTCTTGGCTGCGCCTTCGAGGATGCCGAGAACTTCTTCCTCACGCATGATGAGGAACTCTTCGCCATCGATCTTGATTTCGGTGCCGGCATACTTGCCGAAGAGGATGCGGTCGCCAGCCTTGACTTCCAGGGGGCTGATTTTGCCTTCCTCGTTGCTCTTTCCTTTGCCGACGGCGATGACTTCGCCTTCCTGCGGCTTATCTTTTGCGGAATCGGGGATGATAATGCCACCACGGGTCGTCTCTGATTCCTCGACGCGGCGGACCACGATGCGGTCATGCAGCGGAGTAAGCTTCGTTGCCATCTCGAAAACTCCTTTCGAATCTGTTCATTGATGTACGGCGTTTTGACTGTCCCAGAAGAACCGCTGAGGTGTTCAGCGGAGCTGCACTCCAGGAAACCTGTGCTGGGGGGAGAAGCCTCGGGAGAACCCCTGAGCTGATTGTTAGCACTCCAACCCAACGAGTGCCAATAATAGTGGAAAGGCAACGCGCGAGTCAAGGGTATGAGCGTATTGCACTCAAGTCTTTGTTCCAGAGGCGAAGCGCGCAGGCACCCAGGGCAAGCCTGTTCGAGGCCATGCGAGACGTATGTCGTCGCACATTTACTAGATCGTACACACTAGATTGGGCAACAAGGTGCCCGTCGCTGGTCTCTAAACTAAACACGCTCGCCTCGGTGGAGCCCTGGCGGGCGAGAGCGGCAGCAAACCGCCGTCGGGCCTAGAAGTTGGTGCAGCGTGTCAGTTCCCCAGGTCTCCCGCAACTTCCATCCTTTTGTATCGCCGGGTTGGTCCTTTTCCAATATTGTGCGTTGCGCGGTGCTGCTGGTTTTTGGTGGATTGGCCCCTGTGCCGGCCAGGGCTCAGATCGCTTTACCTGCGGCCCAAAGTTCGGTTCCAGGTCCACCGGCAATATCTGTCGATGACCTGCCCCGTAGCTTACCCACTTTCGACAGGGTTCTGCTGCCGCGCGTTGCGCCGCTGCCCAGCGTAGATTTGCGGGAGGCTGGGCACAAGTTAGGGAAGAAATTCGGCAAGAAGTACGACATCAGCAGAATCGGTTACCGCGGTGTAGGCAAGGGGATCAACCTATACTCGCTCACTAAGGAACAGGCGCTCGGCAAGGAGCTATCGCTGGAAGTAGAGAGCAGCTCGAAGCTGCTTAGTGATCCGGTTATCACGGAGTATATAAACCGATTGGGACAACAGATCGTCCGCAATTCGGACGCGCAGGTTCCGTTCACGATCAAAGTTGTCGACAACGACGAGGTCAATGCGTTTGCGCTGCCAGGCGGCTTCTTCTACGTGAATAGTGGGCTGATTATGGCAGCCGACAGCGAAGCCGAACTGGCAGGCGTCATGGCGCACGAGATCGCGCACGTCGCCGCACGGCACGCGACGAAGAACGCGACGAAGGGCGAGATATGGAATATCGCTTCCATTCCCCTGATCTTCGTCGGCGGACCGGCAGGGTATGCAGTCCGGCAGGTAGCGGGATTGGCCGTGCCGATGTCGTTTCTGAAGTTCAGCCGGGACGCCGAGCGCGAAGCGGACCTGCTGGGCATCGAGTATCAGTACGCGACGGGTTACGATCCGGCGGCGTTCATTCAGTTTTTCGAGAAGATCAAGCTGCAGGACAAGAAGAAATCAAACTTCCTTGCAAAGGCGTTCCAGACGCACCCCATGACGGAGGACCGCATCAAGCGCGCGCAGCAAGAGATAGAAGTACTGTTGCCACCGAAAGAGCAGTACGTGGTGGATACCAGCGAATTCCAGGAGGTCAAGAGCCGGCTGGCGGCTCTGGTAAATCGCAGTCGTTTCGAGTCGCAGAACCTGTCGCGGCCAACGCTGCACCGGCGTGGACCGGAGTCGTCGGGAACCTCCACTGACGGTGAAAAGAAGGATGATGAGCGTCCAACGTTAAAGAGAAGGACCAACTAGAAGAGTAGTGCATCGTGAAATACTGATCGTGAAAAACTGAACACGATTTAAAGCTGCGTTGCGACCGACAGCCCGCCAGGACGGCGGGTTTTTTATTGCGCGCCGCCCGTCTTTGGCGGTGAGCGTAAAATGAGCAACAGAGTGCGCGGCAATCTTCGCGCCGCTGGAGTGCTTCCGATGATGAAACGAATTGCGCTTATCGTGAGTCTGTTGCTTGTACTTGGTCTATCAGCTTTCGGCGGAGATGATAAAGTTCCCCCAAGTTCCGCAGACCTACAGTTCACAGTCGTGAAAGCAACCAACGGGAAGCCTGTGCGCAATGCCAGCGTTATCCTGCATACCCTTTCAGAAGGCAAGCAGGACAAGGGCGGGGTGCAGGTAAAGACGGACGCAGAGGGGAAGACCATGGTGCCCGCGATGCCATTCGGAAAGCTTCGTGTGCAAGTGATTGCACGCGGGTTCCAGACCTTCGGTGAGGATTATGAAATCAAGAAGCCGAAGCACGAGTTCACGATTAAGCTCCAGCCTCCGAAGGAGCAGTTCTCGATTTATAAGTAGGAACCTGACTATCTACAACTGGGATCCCAGGAATCGGATGCCGGGAAGAGACTTTCTTCCCGGCATTTGCTTTTGGTTGTGGCATGGCATCTCACGTGCAATTGGATATTCAGGACGCGAGTTGTTTGGATAGGTCTAAGGTCAACCGTATGTCTTTTAGGTAGCAAACCCGATTGAGGTGAGGAATCTGCGGGAGTAGGCTTTCTAAACGAATAACCGGATGGTGTCATATGCGGAAGCGCTCGCGAAATCCAAAGAAGGTTCTGGTGGCATTAGCTGCCGGCCTGTTAGTCACGGGTGCGGCGATCTTGATCGATATGGCGAATATGCCCATGGATCGAGGCCGGTTTATTCAACAAGTGATCGGCGACGTAATCCCGGGATTGCTGGCCACTGTGGTGTGTTTAGGAATTCAACTCAGGCAAGAAGAGATACATTACCGCGCGGCGATCGATCGAGCGGCAATTGTGTCCGAGCTTAATCACCATATTCGCAATGCAGTATTTCCCCTATCTCTTGCAGTACAGAAGTCGGGTGATCAGGAGTCGATCCGCGTGGCGACGGATGCGGTGGATCGCATCAACCTCGCGTTGAAAGACGCAACGGCGGACGCGCTGTCGCGCCGCGTGGAGTATTCCGAGCCGGAAATGGCGAATGCCGGCGAGCGCTCAACCTAAATTTAAATGAGGTGGCATGGGACTGAAAGTCCTGCTAGTGGACGATGAAGAGGCGATTCGCGAGTTGTTGCTTGCGGTTCTTGAACGCGAGGATTACGAAGTGCAGACATGCAGCTGCGCGGCGGACGCGAAGATTGCCGTGGAACGAGAGACGTTCGACATTGTGGTAACCGATATGAGGATGGAGACACCGACGGCTGGTTTTGAGGTGGTGCGAGCGGTGAAAGCGTCCAATGTGCGGACGGTGGTAGCGCTGCTGACAGCGATGCCGATTCCTCCCGGCGACTGGAAGATGGCGGGTGCCGACGCGCTCTTCGTAAAAGGCGAAAGCGTGCTTAGGCTCCCGCAAGTCCTGAGTGAATTGTTGCTTGCGCGTCCAGTACGCGTCGCCAATCTGTATGCGGGTGAGCGCGACGTCCTTTGAATATGCTCGTGCCAGAGCGTCAAAAGCACGGCTACGGCCGTGCTTCTGTGCTGGTTCGGATGAGCACAGTCTGGCAGCGTGGGAAGGCCGTTAAAGAGAAAGAGCCTGTTCTGGCTCCAGAAAGGGTGACTTTCTGGCGACCTTTATAGCCGCGTTAATCTCTGCGGTGTATGTCCGGATGATGTCGTCGCGCCACTGGTCCGACCAGACGTTGTAACGGCGCATATAGCGTTCAAGATGAGCGAGGGGATCGCGCCCACTGTTGCGGACAGGGGCGCTGACGCACTCGATCAGTGACGGGCCTCTTCCGATGCGAGCGCGATGGATTGCCTCATGCGCTACCCGATAGATGGCGATTACGTCATCGGCGTCCACGCTGATGCGAGCTACGCCATAGGCCGCTGCTTCCGCCGCAAGCTGCTTAGAGGCGGGTTGCCCTGCTTGCCGAGTTGATGCCGCAAGCCTGCTCTCCACAACAAATAACATAGGCAATTTCAGCGCGCCCGCGAATCTCAGCGCGTCTTGCCATGCGCCTGAATGTGTAATAGGACCGCAAAGTGCAACGACTACGCCTGCACTTTTCTGCAACTTGCTGGTGAGCGCGACACCGGCAGCGATGTGGATGTTTGCACCGTCCTTCGACGAAGGCGTGATGACATTGCGCGGAGCGTAGCCGCAGTGAGCGGCGAGCGAGCGCGAGTCTTCAGCGGCAAAGCGTTGCGCGAAGATGAATCGAAGTGGCGTGCCCTTGATGATCTGCGCAAAAGAATCGTGCTCCGAGGGCGCAAGCGTGTCGTTATCGGTTAGTTGCAGAGTGCTGCCGACATAAACGGCTTCCTGCCCGAGCCAGTTTTTGTGGGCGGTAGCAGCGTGAGGAAAGGCGCGGCGAGTGCGTTCTTCCACGAGGCGGCACTTAAGCATGGCACCGTAGAGTCGCTCCAGCAGTTCGCGGCCGAGAGGGACTATGTTCTGCGGCGTAACAGCTGATGGGGTATCGGGCGTGGATCGCAGTTCAGGCTTTCGGCGCGTACGCAGCGCCTTCTTTGGTGTCGGCATTAATAGGTTTCCGTAGTAAAAGCAGAGCCATTCTAAATCATGCCGAGAGATGGTCCGTTTTGTGAGGAGAGAGTTGTTAGAGAATTTCGAACCGGGAAGCATCGGTGGAGTGCGAGGACGAAAACTGTCACGCGAGAGACGTGGGCACAGACGATTTCAACAACGAGTGTGCATAACACTGTGGAAAAGGGGTTAGGTACTTTTCCAACTATCCGCCGAATGAATGTTTCTGCAGATTGCACAATGATGGGTGCGTCCGGGCTATGCAGTTCCTGCGGGAACAAATTTATTGCGCGGTAAGAGAACGGGTGGCATGTGAGGAGAGAAGTGGTGATCTGATTGCCTACACCGTTGTGCTAGGCTGGCAGCGACTGTGAAAATTCGTATCGACAAATTATTGGTGGATCGCGGCCTGGTGCCGTCGCGGGAGCGCGCGCAAGCGATGATATTGGCAGGCCGCGTCCTGGTGAACGAGCAGAAGGTGCAGAAGGCAGGCTCGCCGGTTGCGGACGACGCGGCGATTCGGTTGCTCGGCGACGATCTGAAATATGTCAGTCGCGGGGGTTTGAAGCTGGAGAAGGCGCTCGAGCACTGGAGCATCGATCTCGCCGGACGCGTTTGCATGGACATTGGCGCTTCCACCGGCGGTTTTACGGATTGCATGTTGCAGAATGGCGCGGCGAAAGTTGTAGCCGTCGATACCGGTTATGGACAGATCGATGCGCGACTGCGAGCAGACGTGCGGGTGCGTCTTCTGGAGAAGACGAATGCGCGTAAGCTGCTGCCTGAGCAGGTGCCCGAGCAGATAGAGTTCGTCTCGATGGACGTGTCGTTCATCTCTGCTACACTCGTCCTCCCGGCGGTCATACGGGCTGCGTGGGTAGGAAAGCCGGAGATGCGGCGAGAGGCCGTGTTGCTGGTAAAGCCGCAGTTCGAAGTCGGACGCAGCAAGGTCGGGAAGGGTGGCATCGTGCGCGACGAGCAAGCCCAACTGGGTGCCGTCGCCAAGGTTCGAGCCGAAGTTGAGCGACTGGGTGGGCGAAACGTTGATGTGATTGAGTCGCCGATTCGAGGCGCTGAGGGGAACAAGGAGTTCCTGTTGTATGCAAACTGGCCGGAGACGGTCATTGTTGGTTGAGTGTTGGTGAATAGCTGGACAATGAAAACCGCAGCAATCATCTCGAAGCCGTCGAAGGCGGAATTAAGGGACGTTGTTCCCGACATTCTTCAATGGTTTTACGACCATGGCTATCGCGTGCTGATGGATGAAGAGACTGCGGTGTACGGTTCGAACGAGAACGTGCTGCCACGCTCGCAATTGGGCGCACAAAGGCCGGATTTCGCGCTGGTGTTGGGCGGCGATGGCACGCTGCTGTCGGCAGCAAGATCGGTGTCGAGTCACGGCGTCCCGATCCTGGCGGTGAACTTGGGGTCGTTGGGATTTCTAACCGAGGTTGCGCTGAGCGATGTTTACTCGACGCTCGATGCGGTCAACACGGGCACCTGCCCGATGGAAGAGCGCGCGATGCTTGCGTGCCGGCTGATGCGCGACAGCCAGTACGTAGCAAACTACGACGCGCTGAACGATGCAGTGGTGAACAAGAGCGCCCTGGCACGACTGGTCGGCTTCGATCTTTTCATCGACGATGCCTTCGTGGTTAGCTACAAGGCGGATGGAGTGATCGTGTCCACGCCCACGGGATCGACAGCGTATTCACTAGCGGCAGGCGGGCCGATCCTTATGCCTGCGGTGGATGCATTTGTCGTTACGCCTGTTTGTCCGCACTCGCTGACGCACAGGCCGCTAGTCGTGCGGGATTCGTCGAAGATCGAGATCGTTGTGCAGAGTGAAGACGAACAAGGGTTCCTGACGATCGACGGACAGACCGGCGTTCCGGTGCGGGATGGCGATCGCGTGGAGTGCCGGAAGGCGTCGCATACGGTACGGCTTCTGCGTATGCGCAAGACGTTCTTTGACGTGCTGCGAAATAAGCTGAAATGGGGACAACGGTAGCAACATAAGTGAAACCGGGTCTGTGGGGTTTCGGCATGACAATGATGAAAACGAGATCGTACAAGCTGCGAACGCCGCAGCTTTTTCTTTTTGCGCTGACAGCGCTGTTGATTGCAGGTAAGACGCGGGATATGCAAGCGCAGCAGAGGCCGGCGGCGGACACCATCATCACCAACGCAAAGGTTTGGACGGTCGATGTGGACCGTCCTAAAGCCGAAGCTGTCGCCGTCATTCGAGATCGCATCGTGGGGGTAGGCACGGCGGCCGAAATCGACGCCTGGCGCGGCAGTAACACGAAAGTCATCGACGCCGCTGGCAGGTTGCTCCTGCCGGGATTCAATGACGCACATGTGCACTTCGTTCTCGGCGGGCTGCAACTGGATAGCGTGGAACTGAGGGATGCGGATTCTCAGAAGGAATTCGCGGCGCGAATCATCGAGCGGGCAAAGCGCACTCCAAAGGGCGAATGGGTAATGGGGGGCGATTGGGACGATCAGCGTTGGAAGCCGGCGCAGTTACCGACGAAGGAACTGATCGATGCGGGTACGGGGCAGACGCCAGTCTTCGTGAATCGATACGACGCGCACATGGCACTGGCGAACTCGGCGGCGCTAGCGTTGGCCGGCATCAAGCGGGAGACAAAAGATCCTCCGGGCGGAACCATCGTGCGCGACGCCCGAGGCAATCCCACGGGTGTGCTGAAAGATTCCGCCATGGATCTGGTGTTGGCCAAGGTTCCGCCGATGACGCCTGAGCGGCGGATGCGCGCCGTGCACCGCGCGCTGACACATGCGGGGCGGCTGGGCGTAACGAGTGTTCAGGATATGGGCCCGACGTACGCGGATGTTGCGGCGTACGTGGAGCTTGAGGATAAAGGGGAGTTGACGACGCGCATCTACGCCGCCCCCCGGCTGTCAGGTTGGGAGGACCAGGCGAAACTCGGCATACGGCGGGCGTTCGGGCCGTCATACCTTCGGTTGGGCGCGCTGAAGTCTTTCGCAGACGGTTCACTGGGATCGACTACGGCATACTTCTTCCAGCCATACACGGATGCGCCCAAGACAAAAGGACTGCTCGGCGAAGATATGATTCCGCTGTCGAAAATGCGCCAGCGGCTTCAAGCGAGCGACGCGGCGGGGCTACAGAACTGCGTGCACGCTATCGGCGACCAGGCGATTTCGATATCGCTGGACCTGATGGCTGAGGTCGCAAAGGCGAACGGCGTCCGCGACCGCAGGTTCAGGATTGAACACGCACAGCACGTCGCGGAGAAGGACTTCGCGCGCTTCCGCGAATTACAGGTCATCGCTTCCGTGCAGCCGTACCACGCGATCGACGACGGACGCTGGGCGGAGAAGCGTATCGGCGCGGATAGACTGCGGCGAACCTACGCCTTCCGGACATTTCTGGACAACAAGGTTCGCCTGGCGCTGGGGACGGACTGGGACGTTGCGCCACTGAATCCGCTGCTGACTATCTATGCGGCCGTAACAAGGGCAACGCTGGACGGAAAGAATCCCGACGGGTGGGTGCCGGAACAGAAGTTGAAGGTCGGAGAGGCTGTCGAGGCATACACCATGGGCTCAGCCTACGCGGAGTTTCAGGAGCAAGAGAAGGGTTCGATCACGCCGGGAAAACTGGCGGACATGGTGCTGCTGAGCGACGACATCTTCTCCATCGTGCCAGCCGCGATTAAGGACGTCTCCGTGGATATGACCATGGTCGGCGGGAAAATTGTCTGGAGTAAAGAGAGGCAGTACTGAGCTACTAAGCGAACATTGGCGGCGCTGCGGCGTCGCCTCTTTCGCGCGTCAACCCGCCGCATGGATGTCGTAGGGAGATGCCGCCCGTTATTGTGAGCCGCTGGGTTGTTCGGGTTCGGATTTGCGGGCAGCCTCGACGGCGTTGAGTTGATCAAGCAGCCAGAAGCGCGCTTCGATTTCGCACCTCTTCCTGCAGAACACGGTATTGCAACGAGCATGGCTGAAACCGACGAGATACTCCGTCAAGCACCAGCAGCAATGAGCTACGTTCGGATTTGAGCTGCATCTGCCGCTGTGCACTGACATTATGCAACTCAGCGTAGAGCAGCAGTGATAGATAGGGAATCGGGAGAATAGCTTAGAGGAGCAGTGTTAGAACACTTCTTGTCATGTTGATTGTTTCCCGAGTCTCTTGTCTTAGCGAACGAGAGCCTTTATGTCTGCTTGTCGAGTCGTCTGAACTGCTAGCGTGTAACGTCTAATGTCTGATGTCCGGTTTCCTCAGAGTTCCCCGCGGAGGAGGTCGTCCAGGGATTCGCGGCGGCGGATGACCTTTACTTTCGCGCCGTCCACCATAACTTCGGCGGGACGTGGGCGGCTGTTGTAGTTCGACGCGAGCGACATGCCATAAGCTCCCGTGTCGAGAATGGCGACGAGTTCTCCGGGAGTGATCTCGGGCAACTGGCGGTCGCGTGCGAAGAAGTCTCCAGATTCGCAAATGGGTCCGACAACGTCGAAAGCGCTCGTGCCGTTGCTGGCGCTCTTGCTCCGCGATGCACGGCGCTGCTCAACGGGAACGATCTCGTGATAGGAGCCGTAAAGAGCGGGGCGAATGAGATCGTTCATAGCGGCGTCAACGATCAGAAAGCGCTTGCTTCCATTCTGCTTGGTGTAGAGCGCACGGGTTACGAGCGCTCCTGCGGGTGCGACGATGGCGCGGCCCGGTTCGAGCAGAAGGTGAAGGTCGAGATCGGCAAGCGGTGCGGCAACAGCTTCTGCGTAGCGGCGAACGGCATCGTGGAAGCTTGTGCCGGGATGGTTGTGGTAGGGGATACCGAGTCCGCCGCCAGCGTCGATGTAGCTGATGTTCAGGCCATCGCCAAGCAGTTCGCGCACCAGGGCGACGACGCGATCCAGGGCGTCGCGGAAGGGCGAAACGTTGGTGATCTGCGAGCCGATGTGGACACTGATACCGGCCGGTTCAAGGTAGTCCTGCTCGGCGGCGAGGTTGTAAAGGTCGCGCGCGCGAGCGATGGGCACGCCAAACTTGTGTTCAGAGAGGCCCGTGGCGATATAAGGATGCGTTTCGGCCAAAACGTCTGGATTTACGCGAAAAGCGATGCGGGCGGTTTTGCGTAGACGCGAAGCTCGCGAGGCGAGCAAGTCGAGCTCGGCGTCACTCTCAAGGTTAAACATGAGAATGCCTGCGCGAAGCGCGGCGTCAAGCTCTTCGGCCGTCTTGCCTACACCTGAGAAAACCACGCGAGAGGCCGCACGCTTATCTGCGCAAAGCACGCGCTCGAGTTCGCCGCCGGAAACGACATCAAAACCGGAGCCGAGCGAGGCGAGTAACTTCAGGATTGTTAGGTTTGAGTTCGCCTTGACCGAGTAGCAAATGGTGTGTGGTTGGCGCGCGAAGGCCATGTCGAATGTGCGGTAGCGATCGCGAATGGCGGACGCCGAATAGACATAGAGCGGTGTGCCGAACTTGTCCGCCAGACGGGCAAGCGCAACGGAATCACAGTGCAAAGAGCGCGCACGTGAACCGGCATTGCCGCGATACGGGAAAGCCGGCGGCCGGCCTTCGGTCATGGCGCTGGATTGTTTCACTTCGCTCGCTTGCTCTGGGGCTTGGTTGCCGCTTTGCGCAGCTTGAGGGCGACGACGGTCTGGTCGTCAAATGCTTCTACCCCACCAACGTATTCGTTGACCGCGTCAAAGATGGCGGTAACGACTTCGTCCGCCGTACGGTCGAAGTTCCGCGCAACGATCCGCTCGACGCGCTCGCGCCCGAACATGTCGCCAGTGTGATCGCGTGCGTCCAGAATGCCGTCACTGAAGAAGACGAAGAGATCGCCGGGATGCGCGTGGAAGGTGAACTCGTCGTAGTCGGCGGTCGCGAAGAGACCCAGCGGAAGACCGGTGGCCTCAATGCGTTCCACCTTCCCATTATGGCAATAAATGGGGCGTGGCAGGCCGGAGTTGGCGATGCGCAGCAGGCGCTCGCGGTCGTCCCAGAGTGCGTAGATCAGCGACACGAACTGGCCCGCGATAGGGCGCTCGGCAAGCGACAGGTTAATGCACGAGAGCATATCCGCCGGGCCAGGTTCCTCGGCTGCATGTGAGCGGAGGATGCCGCTTACGAGGGCTGCGTAGATGGCAGCGGGAGCGCCCTTTCCACTGACGTCGCCGATGGCAACGGCCGTGAGGCCCCCATCGCCCTGGTACTGCAGGAAATCGTAAAGGTCGCCGCCTATTGCGCGAGCGGGAGTGAACTTGGCCGCTAGTTCCGTTCTCGCCAAGACAGGGCAGCAGGGTGGTAGCAGACGCATCTGCAACTCGCGCGCGAGGGCCAGGTCCTGCTCCAGGCGCTTCTCCTGGCGGGCGATGCGCTCGTAGAGCATTGCGTTCTCGATCGAGATGGCGACCTGCGCGGCCAGCGTCGTAATGGTGCGCATGTGCTCTTCCGTAAAGTAACCCCGGCGTGTGTGTTCGAGATCGAGCACGCCGATAACCTTGTCCTTGTAAACGAGCGGAACGCAGAGTTCGGAGCGCGTCTCGGGATTCAGGTTGATGTATCGCGGGTCTTTGCTGACATCTGGAGCGAGAACGCCAATCTTGTTGCCGGCTGCGTGGCCGACCAGTCCCTTGCCGAGCGGGATGTCATGCTTGATCGGAATGTTCTCTTTGAACCGCAGCGAAAAACGATGCTGAAGCGTGGTACCGCTGGGATCGATTAGCAGGATGGAGAACATCTGGTAATCGATGAGACGCGAGAGCAGGTCGCCTATGCGCTTGAAAAGCTGATCGAGATTGAGAATCGACGTGAGTTCACGGCTGATCTCGTTCAGCAGAACGAGCGTTTTCGCTTGGCGAGAGACGCGGGTGTAGAGGCGTGCGTTCTCGATTCCGATGGCGATGCGCGAAGCGATCAGCGTGAGCAGGCGGCTGTGCTCTTCTGTGAAGTAGTTGGCCTGCGAAGCCTCTATGTCGATAACGCCGATCACGCGGTTTTTGGTAATGAGCGGGATGGCCAGCTCAGAACGCACGCCCTTGACCGTGTGGATATAGTGATCGTTACTGGAAACGTCGCTGACGAGTACCGGCTCGCGCGTCTGCGCGGCAACTCCGCTGATGCCTTCTCCGACCTTTACGCGCATGCGTTCGGCCAGTTCCTCTGGATGCCCTACCTGGAACCGTATGCGCATCTCCTGCGTTTTCTCGTTCAGCAGCAGGATGGCGAATATTTCATAATCGATGACACGGCGCACGAGTTCGGAAACGCGGCGAAGCAGCGTGTCGAGGTCGAGCGTGGCGTTCACCACGTCGGCCACTTCCAGTAGAAGTGAATCGACTGCCGATGCGGCTGGCTTCAGGACAGGAGACTCCATCTGTTTTCTCAGACGATAATGATAACAGCCACCCTGCACTGTTGTTGTGAATAACCTTGGGTGTAGCTGGGTACGAAGGCGCAAGTACAGCAGTTTGCGTTGCCGCGCGTTGCAGCCGTGAGTTTCAGGCAATACAATCCCAAGTCGTACCGAAAGGCGAGCACAAATGACGATGCCGGAATTTAAGCAGTTGGTGGACGAATTGAAGAAGGATGTTCAAGAGATCGAGTTGGATGAACTAGAGAAGATGCAGGCCAACGGTGAAGACGTGGTAATCATCGACGTACGTGAGAGCCAAGATTCACAGCAGTCCATGATTCCGGGTGCGGTAGCGATTCCGCGCGGAATGCTGGAGCTGAACATCGACCAGGTAACGAGCGATAAGGACAAGACAATCGTGCTTTACTGCGGCGGCGGCAGCCGCTCGGCGTTGGCTGCCTGGATGCTTCAGAAGATGGGTTTCCGTAATGTGCTGTCGCTAGCCGGCGGGTTCAAGGCCTGGCGCGACAAGCACGGGAAGTAGCGAACCTGACTCCGGCGTTTCGGAGTGCAGAATGAACTGCGAGGGCGGTTATGACGGCGGATACGATCCACGTAACGTGGCTGGGACACTCAACCTTCCGCATTGACACGGCGGAAGGGAAGACGATCGTCATTGATCCGTGGGTAACGAGCAATCCAATGTGTCCTGAGGAACAGAAGCGCCTTAACAAGATCGATGTCATGTTGTGCACGCACGGTCACTTCGACCACATCGGAGATGCGGTCAAGTTGGCTAAGCAGCACAAGCCGGCTGTAGTCGGCATCTTCGAGTTGTGCGCGTGGATGGAGAAGAAGGGCGTAAAGAAGACGAATCCGATGAACAAGGGCGGCGCCATCCTTGAGCAAGGCGTGAAGATCACCATGGTGCATGCCGACCACTCATGCGGAATCACGGAAGACGACGGGTCGATTGTTTATGGCGGCGAGCCGTGCGGGTACGTTCTGGAATTCGAGAACGGGTTGAAGCTCTACCACGCCGGCGACACGAATGTCTTTGGCGATATGCACATCATCAGGGAACTCTATTCACCGGAAATCGTAATGCTCCCGATTGGCGGTCACTTCACCATGGGGCCGCGCGAAGTGGAGTATGCGTGCGGACTGCTGCGTCCGAAGGTACTTATCCCTATGCACTTTGGCACGTTCCCGCTGCTGAGTGGAAAGCCGGAGGACCTTGAGAAGATGGCGCACGAACTTGGCATTGAAGTGATGGCCATGACACCAGGGCAGACAAGACAGTTGCATGCGACGGCGCCAGCGTCAGTGACCAGTTAGAAGCAAGGGAGGCCACAAGCAAGATGAACGGAATCACAGATCCGGACGTTGAGCATTACATGTATTCGATGTTGCCGGCGCGCGATGCCGTGTTGCAGGAGATGGAGCAGAAGGCCGAGCAGCGGAATATCCCAATCGTCGGCCCGGCCGTGGGTCGACTGTTGTATCAGTTGGCAAAGATGGTCGGCGCGAAGACGGTGTTCGAACTGGGTTCGGCCATAGGCTATTCGACGATCTGGTGGGCGCGGGCCGTAGGAGACGATGGCCTCATAACGTACACAGATGGCGCTCGTAAGAATGCCGACGAGGCACGCGGATACCTGGACCGTGCCGGAGTAAAAGATCGAGTGCGGGTCTTGGTGGGCGATGCCCTGGAGTTGCTGTCGGAAGAGAAGGGCGAGTTCGACATCATCTTTTGCGACGTAGATAAAGAAGACTATCCCCGCGCGCTGAGACTGGCTGTACCTAAGGTACGCAAAGGTGGATTGCTGGTGGCCGATAACTCGCTTTGGCATGGGCGCGTGGCACAAGCGACAGGAGCGTCGAAGGCAGCTGGAGAGCTCGAGTCATCGACGAAAGCAATTCTCGAGTTCAACCGAGCGCTTTACCAGATGCAGGACTTCTGGACAACGATCGTGCCGCTGCGCGATGGAGTGAGCGTCGCGTTGAAGCTGTAGCGTTCGAAGCAGGGTAGGTAAGTTGAAACTGCAGTGTTTAAGGGGGCCAGCTTTTGAGGAGCGAAGCCGAAACACCCTTTGATCACTTCGGGCTTTTTGAAACCGGCAACTGGCTACTGAGAACCGGCAACTGGCAACTGGTGTAAACCTCAGATGCTTTTGACCGGCAACATCATGAGATCGCCTACCAGGCCTACTTCCTTTTGAACGAAAGGCTCGGCGTACTTCACGCCTGCGAGCATCCCGTAGAACGACGCCATGGTTTCCAGACGCTGGCGGATCTCTTCTCTCAGAGGGAAATCCGTGGCCCCAGCCTGTTGGTTTTCGTACTGGGATTTATAAGCCATCAACGATTCGAAGCGCGCTTCGAAGTGGTCCGTGATGTCGACAACAAATGCGGGACGCACGTCGTAGTAGAGCGATGCATAGATGATTTTGAACGGGCGATGCGGCGCGAGTTGGGAGATGGCGTGCAGGTCCTCGGTCCAACCTTCTGCGTGGCCCAGCTTCATCAGTCCTGCGAGGAAGCACGCTTCATAACCGAGGGTGGAACATGTGTAGTGGTCGGGGTGGCGTCCCTTCCAGTAAGGGAGTATGACGACGCGCGGGCGTTGCTCGCGCAGGACGCGAGCAATCTTGAGGCGATTTTCCCACGTGTTTTCGACCCGCCCGTCGGGGATATCGAGTGCAGAGCGCCACGACAGGTTGAGAATACGAGCGGCTTCGGCGGCTTCGCGAGCGCGATCGTCTGCCGTGCCGCGCGTGCCCATCTCGCCTTGTGTAAGGTCGAGGATGCCCGTGCGATGTCCGAGGGCGGCCATCTTCAGCAGAGTGCCGCCGCAGGTCTGTTCAACGTCGTCGCGGTGAGCGGCAATGGCGAGGAGGTCGAGGTCAGTCGTGTTCATAGAGCCTCAGAATTCAACACGTAGCACGGGGTACGTCGAGCGGGGTGGGCTACTTCTTCCGCTCGACCAGGTACTTTGCAATCGACTTTAGCGTATCGGCGCGTTGGCCGAAGCTGTCGAGCGCGGAGCAGGCGCGGTTGATCAGCTCGTCCGCCATACGCTCCGACTGTTCCAGTCCGTAGAGCGACGGATACGTGGCTTTCTCGACAGCCTGATCTTTACCGGCGGTTTTGCCGAGCTGCTCGGAACTCTGCGTGACGTCGAGGATGTCGTCGGCAATCTGAAAAGCGAGGCCGGAAGCACGTCCGAATTCGCGTACGCGCTGAATCTCCGTGGCGGTTGCCCCGGCGTAGATACATCCTGCGACGAGCGTTGATGTGATAAGTGCGCCGGTCTTCGCGCGATGGATGTATTCGAGCGTGCTGGCGTCGGGCTTGATGTGCTCGGATTCGAGATCGACTACCTGGCCGCCAATCATGCCGTCAACGGTGCCGGTGCCATGCGCGAGTTCTTCGATGATGCGGACACGGGCTTCGGCGGGGCAGCGCAGGCGCGCCATAGTTTCAAATGCGCAGTTCTGAAGGGCGTCGCCGGCGAGGATGGCCGTGGCTTCTCCAAAGGCGATGTGGCAGGTGGGGCGTCCGCGGCGGAGGTCGTCATTATCGAGTGCAGGAAGATCGTCGTGAATGAGGGAATACGTGTGCAGCATCTCGATGGCGGCGCCGAGTTCCTCGACGCCATCGGGTAGCGTGCCAGCGACCATGCGTGCTGCCTCCATGCACAGGATGGGGCGCAGGCGCTTGCCTCCGGCGAAAACGCTGTGGCGCATGGCCTCATGAATGGATACGGGATACTGTGTGGCGGACGGAAGCAGACGCTCGAGTGCGAAGTCGGCGGCCTTTCGGCCTTCTTGTAATGTTTCCTTGAGCATGAAAGGGAAAGTATACAGATTCGGATTCAGAGTTTCGAGAGTTGCGCGTTGTGATCCAATCTGTGGACGCAGAGATTGCAGGCAGCGTGCGCGCCAGATGCCGGAATCTGAGTTTGTATGCGTACCAAGAAATCTGCGAAGAATCGCCCTGATCCCGTCACGGAGGGCGCAGTTCCGGCCGAAGAGCTTCAGGGTAGCTTCCCTCCGCTCGACCTCCCAATCCAGCCGCCATTTCCACCGATGGAAGCAAAGTCAGTGGAGAAAATTCCTGCGGGCGGCAACTATCAATATGAACCGAAGTGGGATGGCTTTCGCTGCCTGGTATTCCGCGACGGCGATACGGTGGTGCTGCAATCGAAAGCTGGTCAACCGCTGGCGCGGTATTTCCCTGAACTGGTGGAGGAAATTCGGAACCTGGCTGCGAGGCGATTTGTCATTGATGGCGAAATCGTGATCGAGCGGAATGGGGAGCTCCGGTTCGACGACTTGCTGATGCGAATCCATCCCGCGGAGAGTCGAATCCGCAAGCTCTCCAGTGAAACTCCGGCGACGGTGCTGGCCTTCGATATCCTTGTTGACGATGAGGGAAAGGCTCTGATTGGTGAGCCTTTAAGCGCGCGGAGGCAGGCGTTGCTGAAGTTCTGCGCTCACAACAGCAGTTCGGCGCTGCGACTCTCACCCGTGACGCTGGAGCGTGCGGTGGCCGAGCGCTGGCTTAAAGATTTGTCGGCGAGCGGGTTTGACGGAGTCATCGCGAAGCAGACCGATTGCAGCTACGCCTCAGGCGAACGCACAGCCATGCAGAAGATCAAGCGCATACGCACGGCCGACTGCGTGGTAGGCGGTTTCCGTTGGACGAGCAAAGGCGGAGAAGTGGGTTCGTTGCTGCTCGGACTGTATGACGATAGCGGACTGCTGCAGCACATCGGCTATACGTCGAGCTTCAAGGCCGAGGAACGCAAGGAACTCGAGAAGATACTGTCGCCGTACATGGGCGGCAGCGGATTCAGCGGGAATGCTCCTGGAGGGCCGAGCCGCTGGAGTACAGAGCGCACCGGCGAATGGGAGCGTCTTGAGCCGAAACTCGTGTGCGAAGTTCGCTACGACCATTTCTCGGGCGGACGGTTTCGGCATGGAACGAAGTTCCTGAGGTGGCGTCCCGATAAAGAGCCGAAGGCATGCACCTTCGAACAGGTGGAGCGCCGCGCCAATGTGAGCGTGGCGAGATTGTTTGCGGCGTAGCGTTCGAGTCTCGGTGCCTTTTTGCCGATCTTGTTGGCTCTCTATTTCGGCTTGGCGCGGTCGTACTGTACGGGCCAGGCGATGTCCTGATGTAGCCTGTGAGCGGCGCGTAGAGGCCAGTTGGGGTCACGCAGGAGCTCTCGAGCGAGCAGGATCACATCGGCCTGTTCGTTGCGAATGATCTGGTCGGCCTGGACGGGCGACGTGATCAAGCCGACGGATGCTGTCAGGATGTCGCCTTCGCGACGGACGCGTTCCGATAGCGGCACCTGGTATCCGGCCCCGACAGGAATCTTGGCATTGGGAACTGTGCCGCCTGAGGAGCAGTCGATAACATCTACGCCGAGCGGTTTGACCATGCGTGCCAGCGCAACAGAGTCTTCGACGGTCCAACCGCCTTCCATCCAGTCACTTGCTGAGATTCGCAGCCACAGCGGCAACCGTTCGGGCCATTGGCTGCGGACAGCACTGATGACCTCGCGCAGGGCGCGCGTGCGGTTTTCGAACGTGCCGCCGTATTCGTCCGTGCGCCGATTCGACAGCGGAGAGAGGAATTCGTTGAGCAGGTATCCGTGAGCACCGTGTATCTCGATCACCTGGAACCCGGCCACGAGGGCACGTGCAGCGGCGTCTGCGAATGCGCTCACGATGCGGGCGATCTCGCTCTTCTCGAGCGCCTGTGGCTTGATGGATTCATCGGAAAATGGGATGGCGCTGGGAGCAAGAACCGGACGCCAGCCGCCATCGCTCTCCGGAACTGAGCCAGAGCCATTCCATGGCGCTGCGGTGCTGGCTTTGCGTCCGGCATGTGCGAGTTGCGTCCCGGCCACTGCGCCGTGCTTCTTGATGAATTCCGTGATTCGCGACAGGTTCTCGATGTGCTCGTCGCGCCAGATACCGAGGTCTTGCGGGCTTATGCGCCCTTCCGGGGTAACGGCCGTTGCCTCGGTAAAGACGAGACCTGCACCACCGGTAGCACGCGCCCCTAGATGAACGAGGTGCCAATCATTCGCGAAACCGTCCTCACTGGAATACTGGCACATGGGGGAGACGCCGATACGATTTTTCAGAGTTATATCGCGAAGTTTAAGCGGAGCGAAAAGATGAGCCATCGTGCTGCATGCCTTTCTAATGTACGGCGCGAAAGAATATTCGTTCGCGCGAGAATTGTGCGTGGGGATTGCGTACGGGAATGATGTTGCATTTGCTGCTCTCATTTAGACGCAGGAGAATGCATGAACGATTCGTCAATGCCGGCGCTCAACGCTGGCCCTATAGTACAATGTGTCTGTTGCGGGAGTAACTCAGTGGTAGAGTCACGGCTTCCCAAGCCGTTGGTCGCGGGTTCGATCCCCGTCTCCCGCTCCATCCCCCCACTCCTGACCGCATATTTGCTTCCTGTAGTTCTTGGCCAATTCGATGACGACACTGGGAATTATCTCCGACACACACGGCCTGCTCCGCCCACAGGCGTTGGACGCACTGCGTGGCTCGGACGTGATCGTTCATGCAGGTGACATAGGTTCGCCGGAGATCGTGCCGAGACTGCGCGAGTTGGCACCGGTAATCGCCGTTCGCGGCAACGTCGATGCCGGGCAACCGTGGGCAGAAGAGTTTCCGGCGTGCGCAGTGGTGGAAGTGGCGGGGCTCAGCTTTTATCTGCTGCACGACTTGGGGATGCTGGATCTGAAGCTGTCAGCCGCGGGATTCGCCGGCGTGATCTTTGGGCACTCGCACAAACCGGAATTCTACTTCCGCGAAGATCACGGCCAGCAGGAGCTGTACTTCAATCCCGGCAGTGCGGGTCCACGACGCTTCAAGCTACCCATCAGCGTGGGCCGAATCACGATAAGCGAAGGCCAAACGCAGCCGCAGTTGATCACTCTTGGATGAACTCGTTTCGGCCCCGCTCAACCGATAGCAGGTTCGCTCTGGCGCAATAAGTGCGCTTCCTACCAGATACCCTTATCGCTGCCGGTGAGCTTGTAGCTTATTGCGGCGGCCGAGGCCAACCCCGGCAGCAGCGACAGGCGGAACGTTGCAGGCACGTCGCCGCGCAAGGCCGCTTTCGTGACCTGCTCGGTGTAGAGTTCTGCGCCTTGCGGCATGATTGGCACGCGGATGAAGCGGGCGCGTACGTATACCTTCTCGCCCCCGAATGGCGCAGCTTCCAGCACATTCTTTGGTAAGGGCAGCGCGGTTCCCCTGTACTGCTGGACATAATCGCTGGCAATCTTGAGGAACGAACAGACACCTCTCCAGATGCCGCCCAGGTCGGCCGCGCGCTTCAGTTCGTTGAAGTCGAGTGTGCCGCTCTCGACGAGGTTCATGGTGTTCACGATGTCGCAGACGCGGAAATAGAAGTGGCGATACATGCGCTGGAGCGTCGCGACAATGACGCGCTCTTCCGGCGCGGGGACGTTGAAAGTGAGGCGCTTGCCGTCAATTTCTACGCTCCTCTTCATGCGTCGGCTGACAAACCGCTGGGCTAGCAACGTGTGCTCGCCGGTCTGTCCTAATCGCTTGGCGTGGACTTCGATGGCTTCCGGCAGGCCGGGGACAGCGAAGTTCCATTTGTTGGCGAGGCGGTCGCCCCAACTCCGCGGCTCGACGTGAGCCTTGAAACGGGAGGTCATTACGTTGCAGACGTTCCGCTCGTCGGCGGTGCTGTATAGATCGAGATCGTTGCCAAGGTCGGGCCAGTGGTCGAGCGACTTCATGACCGTGGAGCGACAGCCCGCAGCTTCCAGTTCGTTGCACACGCGTTCTAACCATGTGAGTGCGTTGGCTATGCGGTCGCGCTCGCGACTGATCGCGGCAGTGGCCCAGTTCTGCACATCTGCGTTGCCGGCGGCAGATGCCGCATTGGCGAGCGGCTCAAGGGGGCGTATGACGACGTGGTTGGAGTCGGCGAGCGAAAGGAACTCTTCGCGTTCTTCGGCTGAGAGAGCGGCGACGTAACGCAAGGCTTCGGCCGACTTCGCCGGGTTCAGGGTAAGAATGGACAGCGCATCGATGTTGCTTGCTTCTCTTGAAGAGGATGCCATTGATTTCAAACAGGCCTCGGCAGGAACTTTAGACAGGAGCTTGGATGTGGATTGCTGCCCGGAAGTTGGTAGCTGACAGCGTAGGTTCCAATCCGCCAAACATGGCGATGCTTTGGGACTCTGAACTGAGCGGTTGCGGGTTCTTCTATAATGGCGGGTTCATCCGGCATATCTGAAGAGGGAGGCCCTGTTGGCCTACAACGACCTTAGAGAATGGATTGCGGCACTGGATCGCGCGGGCGAGTTAAAGCGCGTGAGAGCGGAAGTTGACCCGATCCTTGAAATTACCGAAATCACAGACCGGATCTCCAAGTGGGGTGCGCGCGACGGTCGCGGCCCGGGCGGTCCGGCACTGCTCTTCGAGAATGTAAAGGGATATCCCGGCGCGCAGGTGCTCATTAACCAGTTCGGCAGCGAACGCAGGATGAACCTGGCGCTGGGCACGAACTCGTTCGACGAGATTGCGGGACGCATCCGCCAGTTTATGGACGTGAAGTCGCCGCAAGGATTTCTGGACAAGGTAAGAATGCTGCCGATGCTGGCGGAAATGGGCAGCTTCTTCCCGAAGACGGTCTCGGCGGGGCCCTGCAAAGAGGTAATCAAGCGCGACAACTTTTCGCTGCTCGATTTTCCTGTGCTGCAATGCTGGCCGCAGGACGGCGGTCGCTTTATCACCCTGCCGTGCGTCACCACTCGCGATCCCAAGACAGGGAAGCGCAATGTGGGCGCGTATCGGATGCAGGTGTACGACGCGAAATCCACGGGCATGCACTGGCAGCGCCACAAGGGCGGCGCGGAACACTATCGCGAGCGCCTGCGTGCAGGAGCCGCAGCCGATGAGCCGGAACAACTCAATGCCGCCATCGACATAATGCGGCGCAGCGGCGGTGGAGCGCGCGTCGTGGAAGGCAAGCAGGTGAAGGGCAAGATGGAAGTGGCGGTAGCGATCGGAACCGATCCCGCGCTGATGTTTTCGGCCATCGTGCCTGCGCCGCCCGAAATTGAGGAGTACATGATCGCGGGCTTCCTGCGGCAGAAGCCGCTGGAACTGGTCAAGTGCGAAACCGTTGATCTGGAAGTCCCGGCGACGTCCGAGATTGTGCTCGAAGGATTTGTGAACCTGGACGAATTGAAAGTCGAAGGTCCGTTCGGCGATCACACTGGTTTCTACTCGCTGGAAGACCTATATCCGGTGTTTCACCTCACCTGCATCACACATCGCAAGAATCCGATTTATTCCACGACCATCGTCGGCAAGCCTCCGCAGGAAGATGCGTATATGGGCAAAGCCGTGGGAACTATCTTCAAGCCGCTGATGAAGATGACGATTCCGGAACTGGTCGATGTGAATCTGCCGCCCGAGGGCGTGTTTCACAACCTGATGATCGTCTCGATCAGGAAGTCGTATCCGGGGCAGGCGCGAAAGGTCATGAACGCAATCTGGTCCCTGGGGCAGGCGATGTTCACGAAATGCGTTGTCGTGGTGGACGAAGACTGCGACGTGCATGATCTGAGCGAGGTCACGCTGCGGGTGTTCAACAACATCGACCCGGAGCGCGATATTCAGTTCATGCTTGGGCCGGTGGATACGCTGGACCACGCCTCACGCCTTCCGGACTTCGGTTCGAAGATGGGCGTGGACGCGACGCGCAAATGGCCAAGCGAAGGGTTCCAGAGGCCGTGGCCGGATGAGGTTACGATGTCACCCGATGTGACGGAACGCGTGACAAAGCGATGGAAGGAACTTGGGATCGATTAGGCGCGTGATGTCACGTTCGCCTGCTTCGCTGTCTTGCTATCGCGTAAATCGCGTCTGTCGATTTATACTGTGGTGTTACCTATGGGCATTCTAAGAAATATCGCCGCCATCGCTAAGGGAATGAGCATCACCTTCTGGGAGATGTTTCAGCCGACCATCGTCGAAAATTATCCGGATGGGCCAGGGCCTTTGAAGGGCGCAGTTTTCCAGGAACGCTTTCGCGGCCTGCACGTTTTGCAGCACGACGAGAACGGACTGGAGAAGTGCGTTGCCTGCTTCCTGTGCGCTGCGGCCTGCCCCTCGAACTGCATTTACATCGAGGCCGCGGAGAATACGGCCGAGCAGCGCGTGAGTGGCGCCGAGCGCTACGCCAAGGTTTACAACATCGACTACAACCGCTGTATATTCTGTGGATACTGCGTCGAGGCCTGCCCGACGGATGCGATCACTCACGGACATGGCTTCGAGTTGGCGACGCTTAATGCGAGCAATTTGATCTACCGCAAGGAGCAACTGCTTTCCGGCCAACCGGCTCACATCGGCGCAAATGCGGTATTCAATGCCGTTGACCCTGTGTCACGGAAGCCGCTCAGTTCGCAGAAGAAGGGCGCCAACTAAGAGATTTTGAGATCGTGCGAAAAAGGCCGATCCCGTTGGGGACCGGCCTTTTCTGTACCTGCAAAGGCACATCTGCAAATGGCCTTTCCTGTGTAGCTTGCCGTATTCTTAGAGAGAGGGAACGGGAGCCGTAGCCGTCGTGCGCGGCATCCGAGATTGGGGAACGATCGTAATGAGCGATTTTCTGAAGACCGTGAGCGAGCGCGTCGTGGTTTACGACGGCGCAATGGGTACCAACATACAGTTCCGCAATCCCTCGCCTGACGATTACTGGGGTAAGGAAGGGTGCAACGAACTGCTTGTGCTCAGCCGGCCAGACATCATTCGTGACATTCACGGAGCGTTCTTCTCCGTGGGATGCGACGTGGTTGAGACGGATACGTTCGGCTCCACGCGCATCGTTCTCTCGGAGTACGGGCTCGAAGATAAAGTTGCGGAGTTGAACATCAAGGCTGCAAGGCTTGCACGGCAGGTTGCCGACGAGTTCTCCACCAAGGGCAAGCCACGGTTCGTTGCCGGTTCGATAGGGCCTACGACCAAGCTGCCGTCGCTAGCCCACATCTCGTGGGACGACATGGTTGCCGCCTATGTTGAGCAGGTGGTCGCGCTGATTGAAGGCGGTGTTGACGTCCTGCTAATCGAAACGTGTCAGGACATCCTCCAGGCGAAAGCGGCGCTGGTCGCGGCATTCGACGCCATGCAGCAAGCAGGTAAGCGGCTGCCAGTACAGGTTCAGGTAACGCTCGAGGCGACCGGCACAATGCTGCTGGGCACAGAGATCGGCGCAGCAGTCGCGGCGCTTGAAGTGTTCGACGTGGACGCCATTGGATTGAACTGCGCTACGGGTCCGCGCGAGATGAACGACGCAGTTCGTTTTCTCAGCCTAAACTCCCCTAAGTATGTTTCCGTGCTGCCGAACGCGGGACTTCCCCAAAACGTTGGCGGACGAGCCGTGTACGCGCTCACGCCACAGGAACTCGCTGACTTCCAGGCGCACTTCGTGCGCGACTATGGCGTTCGCATTGTCGGCGGATGCTGCGGTACTACGCCGGAACATTTGAAAGCTGTTGCAGATGCGGTAAGCGGCCTGGAACCGGGGAAGCGCGAAGTGAGGCTCACGGCGTCTGCCGCCAGCGCTTACAGCGTAGTTCCGCTGGACCTCGATCCCAAGCCGTTGATCGTCGCGGAAGAGATGAACACGACGACGCGGGTGGAGAGCTTCCGCAACCTCGTACGCGCGCAGGACTATGACGCCATCCTCACGCTTGCCAAGAAGTTGGTGAATGAAGGCTCGCATATGCTGGACCTGTGTACGGCGATCGTCGGCGAGGACGAGAAGGGGTACATGAGCGCCGTGTTGGAAAAGATTGCTACGCGCGTTCCAGCGCCCATCATGGTGGACTCGACCGAGGCAGATGTTATAGAGGAGGCGCTGAAGCGCATTCCGGGCAAGGCCATCATCAATTCCATCAACCTGGAAGACGGAGAAAAGCGCACCAGTCGCGTCCTGCCAATGGCGAAGCGGTATGGCGCGGCGGTGATCGCGCTCACCATCGATGAAGAGGGAATGGCACTCACGGCCGACAAGAAGGTTGCAATCGCAAAACGCATCTTCGACCTCGCGGTGAACAAGTACGGGCTGCGCCCGCAGGAGATGATCTTCGACGCCTTGACGCTGCCGATTTCGACTGGGCAGGAAGAGTATCGTTCGGCCGGAGTGCAGACGCTGGAGGCTGTACGGCGCATCAAGCAGGAACTGCCGGATGTAAAGACGATCCTCGGCGTGAGCAATATCTCTTTCGGGTTGAACACCTATGCTCGCCGCGTCCTGAACTCGGTATTCACCCATGAAGCCGTTAACAACGGGCTCGATATTGCAATCGTTAATTACAGCAAAATCTATCCGTTGTATAAGATTCCTGAAGCAGAAGTTGAGCTTGCGCGCAAGCTGATTTATGCGGATCGGTCGGCGGGCGATCCGTTACAAAACTATATGGCGCACTTCGACGCCATGAAAGGCCAGAAGGACGCTGTTACGACGGCTCACGTCGAGACACTTTCGGTGGAGGACAAGCTGAAGTTCTGCATCATCCATGGCGAGAAAATGGTGGGTGATGGAGCAGCGAAGCAAACTCTCGACGCCCTGCTCGAAGATGCGTTGACGCAGTACACGCCGCTGGAACTGATCAATACGGTGTTGCTCGATGGAATGCGCACGGTGGGCGACCTGTTCGGCGCGCGCAAGATGCAGCTTCCTTCCGTGCTGGATTCCGCTTCTGTGATGAAAGCGGCGGTAGCGTACCTTGAGCCGAAGATGGAGAAGGTAGAAGGATCGCAAAAAGGGACGATGGTGTTGGCCACCGTGAAAGGAGATGTTCACGACATCGGCAAGAACCTGGTGGACATCATTCTGACGAACAACGGCTACAAGGTGGTGAACCTCGGCATCAAGCAGCCAGCCGAAGCGATTATCAAGGCGGCCGCGGAGCATAAGGCAGATGCCATCGGACTGAGCGGTCTGCTGGTGAAATCCACGCTGGAGATGAAGTACGTCATCCAGGATCTTGAGTTGCAGGGACTGAAGTTCCCGGTCGTCTGCGGCGGCGCCGCCCTGACGCGTAAGTACGTAGAAGATGATTTGCGGCGCGAATACTCCTCGGCTGTGTTTTATGCAGACGATGCGTTTGCCGGGCTGCACTACATGGAGTCGCTGGCGGGTGAAGGCCGCGAGGTCGCAATCGCCGAAGGGCGCGTTGTAAAGGAATTCGCCCGCGCCGCGGTTGTTGCGGGGGATGGCGTGGCGGAGGCGCGTCCACGTGATGAGATGCCCCTGGCACCCAATGTTCCGCAGCCGCCCTTCTGGGGTGAGCGCGTGCGCAAGGATTTCGACCTGCGCGAAGTCTTCCGTTACATCAACGAGACTGCGCTGTTCAAAAACCAGTGGCAGCTCAAGACGGCTTCGCAGGAAGACTATGTCCGGCTTGTTGAGGAGAAGTTCCGTCCGATTCTGAAGAACCTGCAGGGTGAAGTTATCACTTCCGGCTGGTTCGAGCCGAAGGTGGTCTATGGCTTCTACCCATGTCAAGGTGAAGGAAACGATGTCATTCTCTACGAGCCTGCGGACGGAATTCGCGCGGGTGAGAAGGCGAAGGGCGACTTACGCGAGGTACAACGCATCACCTTTCCGCGACAGCGCGAGGGCCGTCGGTTATCAATCGCCGATTACTTCCTGCCGCGTAGTTCCGGCAAGCTGGACGTTATTGGCATGTCGGTAGTCACCATCGGGGCGCAGGCTTCGCACGAGACGCAGAAATTGTTCGAAGGCGGAGAGTACACCAAGTATCTATACCTGCATGGACTGAGCGTCGAAACGGCCGAGGCTCTCGCCGAGTACATGCATAAGATAGTTCGCGAAGAGTTGGGCATCGGCGGCGACGATTCCCAACGAATCGGCGATCTGTTCCATCAGAAGTATCGCGGTTCGCGCTATTCGTTTGGCTATCCCGCGTGTCCGAACCTTGAGGACCAGACGAAGCTCTTTGCGCTGCTCAAGCCTGAGGAGGCGATTGGCGTGCATTTGACGACCGGATACCTGCTGGAACCGGAACAGTCCACCTCCGCCATCATCGTGCACCATCCGTCGGCGAAATACTTTGTGGTCTAGCGCCGCGTTTAGGCGGCGCGCTTACCAGCAGGCGGGAAGATAATCGCGTAGCTTGCGATTGGCGTCAGATGCGAATAGGATTCCGCCCGGAGGCACAGATGAGCGACGACAATTCCGGCAAGAGGTCCGGTTTCGACCGGCGCGATTTTCTCAAGATCGGCGGCACGGCAACAGCGAGCTTTGTGGCGGGAACTTTGCTGAGCTCTCCCGCGCGAGCGCTGCCGCCACTGCCATCGAACGCTGTCACGCCGAAGGCTATGCCCACGCGCAATCTCGGGCAGACAGGCTACCGCGTCGGCGTCTTCAGCCTTGGCGGGCAGGCCGCTATCGAGCAGCCCAACAATGAAGCTGTTGCGGTGCCGATCGTAGAGCGCGCGCTCGACCTGGGCGTCAACTACGTGGATACGGCCGCAGCCTACGGCGCACCAGAGCGATGGAGCCAGCGCTACATCGGACAGGTGATGAAGCACCGCCGTGCTGAGGCCTTCCTGGCCAGCAAGACGCATGATCGTACCAGGGACGGTTCGTTGCGGCTGCTCGATGAGTCGCTGAAGCTTTTGAATACCGACCACCTCGACCTATGGCAGTTGCACAACCTGTCGCGCATGGAACAGGTGGAGCAGATTTTTGCCAAAGGCGGCGCCATCGAAGCGCTGCAACACGCTCGCGAGCAGAAGATGGTGCGCCACCTGGGCGTCACCGGACACGCCGATCCTGACGTGCTTATCGAAATGATCCGGCGATTCCCGTTCGACACGATCCTGATGTCGTTGAACGCGGCCGACAAGCATCACCTCAGCTTTATAGAGAAGCTGTTGCCAATGGCGCTGGAGAAGCAGATGGGCGTTATCGGGATGAAGATCCCGGCGCGAGGCCGCATTCTTTCTTCGTGGACACCGCCCGCAGCCGGCCAGCAGCGGGGCTTTGAGGGCGTCGCAACCAGGCCGGGAACGCTGGCCATGCAGGAAGCGCTCTACTACGTTCTCTCAATGCCGGTCAGCACGGTCATCATCGGCTGCGACAGCATCGCGCAACTGGAACAGAACGTGGAACTTGCGCGGAAGTTTACGCCGCTCAACGAAACGCAACTGGCTTCGCTGGTGACTAAGACGGAACCAATCGCGAAGCAGGCGCTGTTCTTCAGAAAGTGGAGCTAGTTAGTCTACAGTCAGGGAAGTCACGGGCGGCCGAGAAGGCTGCCCATTTTTGTGCTTTGGAATGGAACTCGGCGGATTGGAACCAACAACAAAGCATGCCCAAGGCACACTTTAGAAAATGGCGGAGAGAGAGGGATTCGAACCCCCGGTGGAGTTACCCCCACGTCTGATTTCGAGTCAGGTGCCTTCAACCACTCGGCCATCTCTCCGCGGCAAACCCGATGCGGATGCGCGGAAAACCCGGCGCAGTCTCGATTGCTAGTGCAGTTTATCAGATGCAGGGCTGTTTCGGCAGGAATGAGAGGGCGGCCTCACAGGCTGCTGAAAAACGTCGACCGTGCAATGAGCGGGGTCATCCTGAGCGTAGCGGAGGCTACAGAGCAGAGCCTTCGGTCCCGCAGAAACCGCGTGACCTCAGGATGAATTGTCACCGTAATAGAGGGTGTTGTCGGCCATGGGCGCAGCAATTCTAACCTACAACTCTGGCCGCAGAAACAGGAATGCCCTCCATGGCAAGGTATAAAAACTCCAGCACATTGAATGCGGCATCCCAGGTTAGCGCCAACAGCACGGCGCGAACCTGGGGCACCCGGCCGGGGAAGAACCCTTGGGTTCGCAACCATTGGGCTCGCAACCAAAGAGAAAAGGCGAGCCGTTTAGCTCGCCTCTTCTGTTGAAACTAAGCTCTGGTTGGAGCTTGTCCAGGAATTACAGAACCTGAACGTTCTCGGCCTGCCAGCCCTTCGGTCCCTTTACGACGTTGAACTGAACGGCCTGACCTTCTTGAAGGCTACGGAATCCGTTGGACTGGATCGCGGAGAAGTGAACAAACACATCTTCGCCGTTCTGGCGGCTAATGAAACCAAAGCCCTTAGCGTCGTTGAACCACTTAACTGTTCCTTGTTCCATTTAAAACTCTTTTCTCTTGAGCGTTGTTACGTGGATTGAATCGGAAGAACTCAGGCAGGACTAGCTCTTAAGCGAGAAGCTGCTGCTCTACAACCGTTTCGGATCTAACGTACCGATGAACAATAACACAACAGCACTAGGCAATGCAACACTGATAAAAATATTTCTCTAAGGCTATTTAGCCCTGCGTTCCCGGAAGAATACCTGAATCGATTCCATGCAGCGGGCGGCCAGAACGCCGCTCTTAACCTCCGTCGCGTGGTTCAGGGCTGGGTGGTTGAGCACCTGCATGACCGAGCGCACGGCTCCGGCCTTGGCGTCGTCCGCGCCATAGACCAGGCGGCGGATGCGCGCATGGACAAGAGCACCGGCGCACATGGCGCAGGGTTCCACGGTGACGAACATCTCGCACTGTGTCAGTCGATAGTTGCCGAGCGTGCGACCGGCTTCGCGCAGCGCGACGATTTCAGCGTGCGCAGTCGGATCGCTGTCGAGTATCGTGCGGTTCGATCCACGGGCAATCACGCGTCCGCCACAGACGACGATCGCCCCAACAGGCACCTCTTCGGCAGTACGGGCGCGCTCGCCTTCGCGCAGAGCCTCCTCCATCCAGAACTCGTCTGAGTGTTCCAATCACGTTCTCCTGCTCCTATTATCCACTCCTGCCCGGAAGCGCGGCCAAGCAGGATTTCGATCTGTATTACGTGTGTAATTACGTGTGTACTGATAAGTCATCATGCTCAATCAGCGCACCGCGCTGCATCTGCACGGAAGTCCCGGGCGAATGTGGCTCGGGGGCTTGTGCATCCAGAAGTGAGTTCCTGCTCTATATCCAAAAGAGGCAGGTTTTTTCCCAGCGAGCAAACCCCGCTGGGGTTACTGAGTTCTAAACACTAAATCGGACACCCATACTCGGGTGAGTGACCCAGCCCTTTGGGCAGGAATGAAGTGGAGGAAACGATGAAGAAAGCCGTTTTACTGACATCGGGCTTGTTGGTCGCCCTTTCTTGGGGCATTGCGCAGGACACGACGAGCCCTGCTTCGACCGGCGCCAGCCAAGACCAGAGCCAAACGCAGAATAACCCGGCCGCGAGCACGGACAATAAGACCGCCGCAGGCCACATTCAGGGCTGCCTGATGGGCAGCAGTGGGAGCTTCACGCTCCAAGTGAAAGGCGAAACCACGCCTTACCGCCTGAGCGGCAACACGGACCGCCTCGCCCAGTTTGTAGGCCAGACGGTTGATATTACCGGCAGCAGGGATAACGCTGCGGAAGCGTCCAAGGACAGCAGCGCCGCTGCAACAGGCACACAGGGGTCACAAGCCACACCCACCATCATGGTTGCGGATGTGACGTCTATCTCGGGCACGTGCGAGAGCAGCACCTCGAATCCTTCGAGCAGCAGCTCTGCCATGGGCGAGTCAACAACTTCGACGGCGCAGACGGGAGGCACGTCGGATATGGGTACCGCGACTTCAACCCAGCCTTCGGGCTCGATGAGCGCCGGTACGGGGACGACGAGTGAGAACTCGTCGGCCATGTCTGGCCAGGCGGCTCCTGCAACCAGCACGAGCAGCGCTGACACGCAGGCGGCTGCGACGCAGCAAACTCCGCCCGTGAGCAGCCAGACGAGTTCCAGTGGTGTGAGCGATAACACGGCAGCCGCTGCGGGTACTCCGCCTTCGCAGATTGACAACAGCGCTGCGGCCGCGGACCGTAATGCTCAGGCGGCTGGCCAGTCTGCTGCCGCCGCCTCCGCAGCGTCCGGCGCGCAGCCCAGCACCGGCCAGCCGGGGCAGAGCAGCGCAACGAGCCAGACAGCAACCCAGCCCGCGACCAGCACCACTGCTACCGACATGAACACGCAGTCACAGGCAGCCGCGAGCCAGCCAACAGGTTCGGAGGCAAGCACGCAGCCTTCGTACGCTAAGCCGGCTGGCACCGAGACGACATCGTCCGGCATAGCGTCTTCCGCGGGTACTGCTCCGAGCACGTCTGCCGAAACGGCGGCGCAGAGTGCGACCTCCGACCAGAACGCGGCGCAGACGACCGAACCGAGCGCCACCGCGGACACTTCGGCCAGCAGCCAGAACGCTGATCAGGGTACCGCAGCTGCAACCAGCGACCAGGCCGCGAAGGGCACGGAAACCGCCCAGAACCGTCTGCCGCAAACCGCCTCTCCGCTGCCGCTGCTCGGCCTTCTCGGCCTGGGTTCGCTGGCATCGGGAATCTTCGCCCGCCGGAAATAACAGGGGAACCAGCGGTCGAAGTACAAGAGCTGCCAGACGGCATCCTGCGAGGGATGTAGCTTGGCAGCCTCTTTTTTTGTGCAATGCCCAGTGTTATCCTCGGCTCACGGGGTGAGGCTTTGGCACTGAAGAACTTGGTGAGAAGAGTGCTGTTTCTGGATCTGCTGAAGGGCCTGAAGCTGACGTTTCGCAATCAGGACATGAAGCAGAATTGCACCGAGCAGTACCCACTGGAACGTCCGCAGATCGCCGAGCGATACCGTGGGGCTCCGCGATTGAACGTCAATCCGGACACGGACGAGACACTCTGCATCGCGTGTGACTTGTGCGCGCTGGCCTGTCCTGAGCACCTGATTGTGGTGAGCAGCGAGCGCAATCCGCAGACGCGTCGGAAGGAACTAACTACCTTTACCTACGACCTGAGCCGCTGCATGTTCTGCGGATTGTGCGAAGACGCGTGTCCGACCGACGCGCTGGAGTTGACCCAGGATTTCGAGCTCGCGAACTACACGCGCGGCGGCCTGACCTGGGATCGCAAAACCCTTGAGCAGGGACCGGAAACGACCGAGTACAAGAAATAAGAAATGGTGAAGCGACTTGAAAAAGCGCGAGGGCCGAAAGGCCCTCGTTCTAGCTTTGGCGAGACGCTACAAGCCGACCCTCAGATTGCCGGTTGCTGCTGCGTCATGCAGTGAATGGTGCCGAGTCCCCAAACAAGATCGCCGCAATAGATAGGAACGATGGTGTGGCGTGGCATCAGATCCGCGAGCGTGTTCAGCGCGAGGCGGTCGTTGGGATCGTCGAAAACGGGCACGAGCACGATGCCGCTTGCTATATAGAAATTCGCGTAGCTCGCCGGAAGACGCTGTCCGCGGAAGACGATGGGAGCCGGCATGGGCAGTGTAACCACACGGAACGGCTTGCCATTCTGGTCGCTCATGCGTGCAAGCCGACGGTAGTTGTCGCGCAAGGGTTCGTGATTGGCGTCGGACGGATCGGGTTCGACGCAGGTCACAATCGTATTCGTGCCCACGAAGCGCGTTATGTCGTCAACGTGGCCATGCGTGTCGTCGCCAACGATTCCGCGTTCAAGCCACAAGACTTTCTTGATGCCCAGACATTCAGATAGAACGAATTCGATATCTTCGCGGCTGAGACCGGGGTTGCGTTGCTGAACGTTCGAGAGCAGGCACTCTTCGGTCGTAATGAGCGTTCCGCGTCCGTTCACGTCGATGCTGCCGCCTTCCAGAACCACGCGACGAACTTTCCCATCCACGGTGAACTCAGGCTGGAAGCGGGGAATTCGCAACGTTTTGGCAATCAGCGCAGGAAGCTGGTCATCGAGCTTCCAGTCGTTGTACTTCGCCCACGCGTTGAAGCGCCAATCCGTCGCCGCCAGATCGTAGCCTCCGTCGGCCAGCTTACGGCGTACGAAGATGGCGCCTGTGTCGCGGAGCCAGCCGCGATTGGTCGGCCAGCGATGAAACCGAATATTCGGATGCCTCGTGCGGGGCGATGCCTCCAGCACATTCGCGCGGTGCAATATCTCACGCGCCTTCAGTTCGGCAGCTTCGTCGGTAACGATGAGTTCAACGTGCTCGACGCGTGCGAGGTGGCGAACAATCTCCGCATACACGTACGGGATGGGCTCGAACTTCCCCGGCCAATCGCTGCGATTGTGCGGCCACGCCAACCATGTGGCGGCGTGCGGCTCCCACTCGGCGGGCATACGATAGCCGAGCGCGAACGGGGAGTCGGCGGCCGTTGGAGTTACAGTCTCTCGGCTGACGGCCCGACCGCGCATCTTGCCGCGAGCGGTTGCTGTAGCTGTTGCGTTGTTGCTGACCATTACACCTCAGGTTAGAGCTTTTAATTCGATATCCCGCGACGAGACTTGATTAGTCAATCATTCTCTGCGTAATGGGGCCGTAGCTGTCTATGCGGCGGTCGCGCAGAAATGGCCAGTTGCGTCGCACATCTTCCAGCTTCTTGACATCCACTTCGCCGACGAGGACTTCTTCCTTGTCATGGCTGGCCTGGGCGATGATAACGCCGAACGGATCGGCGAGGAACGAGCCGCCCCAGAATTCCAGACCTAGACCGTGTTGCGCTTCATTTCCGCGGATGTTGCCCGTCTCATGTCCCACGCGGTTCACGCCGGCGACGTAGACTCCGTTCGAAATGGCGTGCGCGCGTTGGATCGTGCGCCAGGCATCGTACTGCGCGACACCGTATTCTTCCTTCTCCGCCGGATGCCAACCGATAGCCGTGGGGTAGAACAGCACGTTCGCACCCTGTAAAGCCGTAAGCCGCGCCCCCTCTGGATACCACTGGTCCCAGCAGACGAGTGTGCCGATCTTGCCGTTCTCGGTAGGGAAAACCTTGTATCCGAGATCGCCTGGGGTGAAGTAATACTTCTCGTAATAGAGCGGGTCATCCGGGATATGCATCTTGCGATAGATGCCTTGCAGCACGCCGTCCGGCCCGAGCACGGCAGCCGTGTTGTGGTAGAGCCCCGGAGCGCGACGCTCGAAGACCGACACCACGAGCGTTACGTGCAGTTCGCGCGCGAGCTGCGAGAAGCGCTGCGTCGTCGGGCCGGGAACAGGCTCGGCAAGATCGAACAGCGCAGCGTCTTCGCGTTGGCAAAAGTACTGTGTCCTGAACAACTCGGGCAGGCAGACGACCTTGGCTCCGCGCCTAGCCGCTTCCCGTACGTGCGCGACCGCGCGCTCGATGTTGTCATCAGGCTCAGGCGAGCAGCACATTTGCACCAAACCGACGGCGAACTTGTCAGCCAATTTCGAGCCTCCGCGAAGATTGCGTCCTTAGGATAACAAAAGTGATGAAGTGCTCAGCGTCGCTTCTGCGGGCGAAGATCGCTCCGGTGGGCAAAGAACGCGACACGGGCCTCAACTACTTCGAGGCAAGATACTACAGGCAACATGGGCCGCAGTGTGTCAGGTGACTTCGCGGTAAATGCCATGTGCAGATTTCGGCGACCCACAGAAACTGAATATGTACGGCCAGGTTCGCCCGCGGTTTGTTGTCCTCCTGCGCGAGGGCCGCAAGCAGAATTTGTCATCCTGAGCGGAGCGCAGCGGAGTCGAAGGAACCCCACGGACTGCTTCACGCCCGGCCTTGTAGTGGTTAAAGGGATCCTTCGACTCCGCGACTTTCGTCGCTGCGCTCAGGAAGACAACAGTCAAGCAGGGTTTTTGCCATTTACTCAACACGGGCGACTTCGAACAGTGACGCAAAGAGCGGGGTAGATGGACATTGTGGCCTTCCTTCTATCGTCGTTACCCGGTTCTAGTTGTGGGGGTGGAGTACGTTATAGCTTGTACAAACGTCTAAGGTATGGCCAGGAACAGATGCAGCAAGCGCTGAGCGTCAACATAGTCTCCCAGCCCATCCGTCGACGGCGTCCGGTAGAGAAAGGGAGCTGATTATGTGTCACCCGTCCTTACATCGTTCAGACACGACATCGTTCAGACACGAGAAGTGAGAACATGGCTCTCAGGAAGAGACTTGTGAGAAAGTCGCTGGAACTCGTGATCGGCCTCCTGGTGGGAGTGGCTCTAATCGAGATCGCAATTCCACAACTTGGTTTCTTTTGGCACCTGGCACATACCGACCAGGTTGTCATGGATGGGCATTTATTCACGGTTCCTTCTAAGTACTTCCTTTCGGGTTCCGAGGGGCGACTTACATTCACCAGGTTCTCGCCGGTGGTACCCCTCATTGCCGAGCGGTCGGCCATCGCGGGGCCATTCGCAAAGATGAACATGATTGGCATCTACAAGCACGACGACGGCAAGAGCTTCGATAGAGATGCAGATTACTTTCGCCTGAAGGAATGGCTGGCCAACGAAGTAAAGCAGGCTGGTCTGAGCCTGGAATCTGAAAGGAGTCTGAGCACGCAACTTGGAACTGCATATTGTTTTCAGTCCAACGGCTCACAAATGGCCGAAGTCAGGTGCTTTCTTGATGGGAGCAAGGTCAGCGTGCTTTTCATGGGAGAGCCACGATTTGCAAACGACGTCTATCAGGTCGTCAGCGGTGTCACCAGGGTCAATTGAGGCGTGCGTGAATTCTGGCGTGTACCGGTTCACTGGCCTGGCTCTGCGTGCTGATTGACGCACAACGGGCAAGACTGTACGTTGTCACGGTGTGGGGGGTGCGATTTGTTGTGGTCGTGATCCTGATTGAACATCGGAGGCGCTATGGCAGTTCAACCTAAACTGCAACTACTCGTTGCCGAAATCCGCACGTTCTTCAAGGCAAACGCGGACGCCAAAATTGTAGAGAAGTACTCGCGCTATTTCCGTGATGGATACGATGCTTACGGAATCCCGGTTGCTCTCTTTCTGAAGAAGAAGGATGAGTGGCTGCGCGCCTCGGAGCACGCTGGGCTGAAGGGTGCGCTGGATCTCGCGGATATTCTGTTTGCCAGTCCGAAGTACGAAGAAGGCGCGCTCGCGATTCAGTTCGTGAGCCACTTCCGCGGGGAACTGAAGTCCGCAACCTTCAAGCGTGTCGGTGGCTGGCTCGATAGCTACGTTCACAACTGGGCGCACTGCGACGTGCTCTGCAGCGAGATTGTGAGTCACTGCCTCGTCGACGGCATAGTGACGACGAAGCATCTCGATCCATGGCTAAGAGCGAAGGCTCGATTCAAACGGCGCGCTGGTCCTGTGAGCTTGATCGCGCTGGTGAAAGCGGATAGGGAAGTCGTCCCGCTGCTGGACTTCGTCCGTCCACTCATGCTCGATGCGGAGCGCGTGGTGCAGCAGGGTCTCGGTTGGTTTTTACGAGAAGCGTGGAAGAAGAATCCGAAAGCGGTTGAGAGCTTTCTGATGGAGTGGAAGGACAGCGCTCCGCGCCTCATTTTCCAATACGCGACCGAGAAAATGCCGGTTGCGCAACGTAAGCGTTTCGCGAAAGCCAAGGCAGCGCCAACAATCTAGTAAAATCCATTTTGAAGCGAATACATTCCTATTTTTATGCGTGGGCACGCGAGTGCCTTTCAGAGGTGAATACTTGAAGCACGACGAGCATAAGCATCAGACGCAGGCTACTACCGAAGCAGAAGGCGCGGGCATCGAGCGCGAACTGCACGATCCTATCAGCGACAAACTGGTCCCCCTGGAGCCCTTGGATCTTTCGAAAGTCATTACGGTCGATGATCTGGTTCGCGCAATGGGCAGAACGGCGTTTACCGGGCGGCAGGTCGGCAACGCTGCCGATGTGCTGGAGGCGATGGCGCGCGACAAGGAATGCTTCGTCGTGATGACGCTAGCCGGTGCGATGACTGTAGCTAAGCAGGGTTTGATTATCGCCGAACTGATCGACCGCCACATTGTGAAGGCGCTGGTCTCAACCGGTGCTCTGATGGCGCACGGACTGGTGGAGGCCGCAGGCAAGTCGCACTTCGTATGGGACGAAAAAATGAACGATATCGAACTCTACGAAGCCGGCTACAACCGCGTTTATGACACGCTCGAGCCGGAGACAAACCTCAACTTCGTAGAGGGCATCGTCGCCAAGGTTCTCGACAAGTGGGACGCAAGCGAAGTCGCCTGTTCGTGGAAGCTGAACCGCGAAATTGGCCGCTATCTGCACGAGAACGTCGAAGGACGAGGCATTCTGAAGTCGGCGTTCGAGAATAACGTTCCGGTGTTCGTGCCTGCGTTTACCGATTCCGAGATGGGGCTGGATTTCTCCCTGCATAACCGCAAGCGAAAGAAGGAAGGCCGTCCGGAGATTCCGTATAATCCGTTCCTAGACCTTAACCATTTCGCCGAAACACTGCTGGCGCAGACGCGCCTCGGCATCTTCACGATCGGCGGCGGCGTGCCGCGCAACTGGTCGCAGCAGTTCGGGCCATACATTGAACTGCGTCACCGTCGCGGCGGAGAAGACCTGCCGCTGAAGCGCTACCACTACGGGCTACGAATCTGCCCGGAGCCGGTACACTGGGGCGGACTGTCAGGCTCTCCTTACAGCGAAGCCATCTCGTGGGGCAAGTTCGTTCCGCCGGACGAGGGCGGCAAGTTCGGCGAAGTCTTCGTTGACGCAACTGTGGGGCTGCCGCTGGTGGTAGGCGCGGTGCTGGAAAGGCTCAAGAAGTGAATAGTCAATAGTGAATGATTGATGTGGGCGCGGCCGGTGACCGCGCCTTTTACTTTGGGATCAGGTCGCTAGCACAACAAGGAAGAGTGCCCGCGCAATCAGCAATCAAAAGAGGCTTGCACGGGGCACCCTCGGATCTGCAAAAAGAAACGGCACAGACCATTGTCCGTGCCGCAATCTGCGTTGCCTGGGCTACGCCGAGCTATCTATTCCATGATCAGGATGGCCGCCGCGATCGTAGTCGTCCACAGTGCCTTCTTATCACCAACTGCTGACTGGGTGATGTTCATGGTGCGGACGATCTTGTTCGAGAGGCGATAAACCTCTTTCTTCTCGTCCCATGATTTGTCGGCATCGAATTCAAGATTCAGCGTGGTCGCAAGCATTTCGGCCGCGAGTTCTTCAGCGTAGTCGCCGGCCACCTGGTCGGTCTCGCCGAAAGAGTGGTGTTCGCTCAAGTAGCCGTACGTCTGGCGATCTGCGGGGATAGCCAGTCCGATGCTCGAGGCTACCAGACGGTGTGGCTCGCGAGTGGAGTTCTCCGCAACAACGGCGAAAACGACTTCGCCGGGGTTCAGATACGTTAAACCCTGCGCGCGTGGTATGACCTTGCAGTTGGGTGGAAAGATGGACGACACCCGCACCAGGTTCTGTGCTGCGATTCCGGCATCACGTAATGCCAACTCGAACGACGTGAGCCGTTCCCTGTGTTTCCCCACGCCCTTGGTGAGGAAAATGCGCTTGGGGACCATGTCTTTTCCCAATTCTTAGTGACCTCCGCGGAACTAACGAAAATAGAATAGGATTTTGAAGATGTGCTTGAAAGGTAATTGAAATTACCCGCGGGTGCAATGCACTTTGGAGTGAGAAGGCATAAAAAATGCAACAGCGAGCAGAATATTTCTGGTGACCTGCCGAATTAGCGTCCGCTAGCGAGCTGTGGAGTCTTTAGGCGCACGGCAATGTCGATGAAAGCGAGCGCCGCGCGGCTGAGCGCCTTGTCCTTCCGGAAGACCAGCGCCAGGTCTCGGCGAATCTGCACGTCTCCGAGCGGGATGGCCGCAAGGACGCCCGCATTGATGTCCCCTTGCACGTTGGAATTGGCGATGAATCCTATGCCAACGCCGGCGGCGACAAAGCGCTTCATCAGTTCGCTCGAGTCGAGTTCCATGGAGATGTTGGGCTTGATGTGGCGTTCGTCGAAGAGGCGCTCGATGGTGTCCCGCGTGCGTCCCTGCTTGGGAACAAGCAGCGGATAGCGGCCAATCTCGGCCAGCGGCGCGGTTGTCAGCTTCGCCAGCGGATGCTGTGCCGCCGTGATGATGACCAGTTCGTCGCGATGGATTACGACCGTTGTGAGGCGCTTGTCGGATACCGGCATCGACACGACTCCGAAATCTACCGAGTTGTCGACAATGGATTCGAGAACCTTTGAGTGCTCGGAGCGCTGCACGCTAACGCCGACCGAGGGATACAGCTTTTTGAACTCGGCAAAAACCTCGGGCAGGATATGCAGGCAGGTGCCTTCGTTGGCGGCGACGACGATTTCGCCGCGAGGCACGCGATCCATTTCGGCAACAGCGTTCAGTATGGCTCTGCGAGACTCGATAGTCTGCTCAGTGAACCGCAGGAATACCTTGCCCGCTGCGGTGAGCGCCACTTTGCCGCCCGAACGGTCCAGCAGGCGTGCTCCCACCTCTTCTTCCAGCGCGCGTATCTGGGCGGAGATCGCCGGCTGCGTTCGGAAGCGTTTCTCCGCCGCCCGAGAGAAGCTTAGGTGCCGCGCTACCTCAATGAAAGTGTCGAGCTGGTCGAAATCCATGCTTTGGGCTGAAGTGTATAACCGCCGCTTATGCCTGCGATAAAAACTATCGATTTCCCAATCCGAGGCTCAGCCCATTACTTTTAAGTCAGGTCGTGAGCTGCCGGAGTGAATTCTAGCAGCACTCGTCGAGTTTCTTCATTTCCACACAATTAGCGGCAATACAGCATGAGGACGCGTTTGGCCTGTGTTGCGACACGTCCATAACTCGAGCGCTTGCAGCGCTTAGAAATCAAAAGGAGCAATCGATGGCTGAAACGACAGGTGATCCGAAGTCCGTACTGGATCTCGCGAAGAAGAACAATGTCCAGATGTTTGATCTGAGGTTCACGGACCTGCCTGGTCTCTGGCATCACGTTTCGTATCCGATCAGCATGTTGAATGAATCGAGGTTTGAAGAAGGCTTCGGTATGGACGGATCGTCGATCCGTGGCTGGGCGGCCATTCACGAGAGCGACATGCTGCTCATTCCGGATCCATCCACTGCATTGCTTGATCCCTTCACGGAAGTTCCGACGCTCGTTATGATCGCCGACGTCATCGACCCGGTCACAAAGCAGCGCTACGATCGCGACCCCCGCTACATTGCCAAAAAGGCAGAGATGTATCTGGCCTCAACCGGTCTTGCGGATACCTGTTTCTTCGGCGCGGAAGCCGAGTTCTTTATCTTCGATAACATCAGCTTCGACCAGCGCGAAAATGAAGGCTACTACTTCATCGACGCCGAGGAAGGTCGCTGGAACTCCGGTCGCCGCGAGAACAATCTCGGCTATCGCCCGCGCTACAAGGAAGGCTACTTCCCGGTGCCTCCTACGGATCATTACCAGGATCTGCGAACCGAAATGGTGCTCATGATGCAAAGCTGCGGACTGGACGTGGAGTGCCATCACCACGAAGTGGCGACCGGCGGACAGACCGAAATCGATATGCGCTTCAACTCCATGCTGAAGTCGGCGGACGCGATGATGCTCTACAAGTACATCGTGCGTAACGTCGCGAACCAGTACGGCAAAACTGTCACATTCATGCCGAAGCCGCTCTTCCAGGACAACGGTAGCGGAATGCACTGCCACCAGTCGCTATGGAAGGAAGGGAAGGCGCTCTTCGCCGGTGACGGCTATGCGGGCCTTTCGCAGATGGCGCTGTGGTATATCGGTGGACTGATCAAGCACGGACCCGCGCTGTCGGCGATTATCGCTCCTACGACGAACAGCTACAAGCGCCTGGTACCGGGCTTTGAAGCGCCTGTGAACCTGGCTTACTCGCGCCGGAACCGCTCGGCCGCGTGTCGTATCCCGATGTACTCGGCCTCGCCGAAAGCCAAGCGCGTCGAGTTCCGTCCTCCGGACCCGAGCTGCAATCCCTACATGGCTTTTGCTGCCATGATGATGGCCGGGTTGGACGGCGTGGAAAACAAGATCGATCCGGGTCAGCCGCTCGATAAAGACATTTACGATCTTGGGCCGGAGGAGTTGAAGAACGTTCCGTCGATGCCCGGTTCGCTCGAGCACGCTCTGGATGCGCTGGAAGCCGATCACCAGTTCCTGCTCAAAGGCGACGTCTTCACAGAGGACCTGCTCGCGACTTACATCGATTACAAGCGTGAGAAAGAAGTGAACGCCATCCGCCTGCGTCCGCATCCGTACGAGTTCCAGATGTATTACGACATTTAGAGCAGGTCATCCAGACAAGAGGAGCGGCAGAAGGAGCCGAGCGGCAAATCGCCGCTCCTTCCTTTTGATCGCCTGTTTCGACTGGGCTCAGGAGCGGCGAGCGGCCCCTGCGGGGCTGAACTCAATGGCTCAACTCAATAGCCCTCAACTATGCGATGGCTGGTGCTGCCTCGCTTGCAACTGCCGCCTCGGCATCGAAGACGCCGGCGAGCGCGTGGACTACTGAGGCAATGCGGATTGCGGCCAACACCTTTTCCTCGCTGAAACCTTTGCCGACCAGAGTGCGCTCGTGCGAATCCACGCAGGCAGCGCAGCCGTTAATCGCCGATACGGCCGTGCACCAGAGTTCAAAGTCGAGAGGGTCAATCCCGTGCGAGCGCATGACGTTCATGCGGAGGCCGGCACGCAACGTCCGGTACTTTTCATTCGAGACGAAGTGCTGGAAACGATAGAAGACGTTGTTCATCCCCATGATGGCAGCAGCGCCTTTGGCGGCCTCCAACGCTTCGGGGGAAAGCTGTGTGCGCGCCTCGTCGAGTGCCGCGCGAGTGAGTTCAGAGTTGCGCGATGCGATGGCGCAAGCAACTACCGTGCCCCACAACTGCTGCGTGCTCAGTTCCGTTTGCTGGCGCACCACGCTCGAAAAGTTAAGTTTCAAGTCTTTCGCGTACGAAGGCACTGTTTCCAATAGTTGTTCCAAGTTCATATCAGCCTCAAGGTGCAATAGAAAGGCTCCGGCATCCGCCGGAGCCCGGTGGGAACGTGTTATGCAACGACGAGCGTTTCCTCGCCCTTCTGCCAGTTGCAAGGGCAGAGTTCGTCCGTCTGGAGCGCATCCAGGACGCGAAGCACTTCGCTGGGATTGCGACCTACCGACATATCGTTCACCGAAACGAAGCGGATGATGTTCTCTGGATCGACAATGAAGGTGGCGCGCTGAGCGACGCCTCCATCTGGATCGAGGATGCCAAGGGCCGCGCACAGTTCGCGCTTGATGTCGGCCAACATCGGAAAGGGCAGGTTCTTCAGATCAGCATGATTCTCGCGCCAGGCCAAATGCACGAACTCGGAGTCGATGCTACCGCCAAGCAGCTGGGCATCGCGGTCTGCGAATTCATTGTTCAGTTTGCCGAATGCAGCAATCTCCGTCGGACAGACAAATGTGAAGTCCTTTGGCCAGAAGAAAAAGACCTTCCACTTGCCGGAGTAGTCCTCATCGGTGATGGTTGTGAAAGCGTTCTTCTTGTCGGTGCTGACGGTTGCTGTGAGCGAGAATGTTGGGAACTTTTGACCTACGCCTAGCATCTTTCGTTTTTCTCCTTAGAAGTTGATTATTGTTTGTGTGCCGACTGCTTGCCCTTCGCCGAACACTTACCGCAAAGGCCGTGGATTTCAATGCTGAACCTCTGTACGCGGAAGCCGGCAGGGAGCTTTTGTTGAATATCCATGGAACCGATCGACTCGGCTTCGATGTCGAGGATCGACTTGCACTGCGTGCAGACAACGTGATGGTGTGGAGAAGGATTCGAGTCAATCTTCAACGAGCCATAATGCGGACTCACTTCGCGCAACATGCCAGTGTTCACAAATGTCTTAACATTCTTGTAAACCGTGGCCAGCGAAATCGCAGGAATCTGCTTTCGCACAAGCTCGTAGATATCTTCGGGAGAGAAGTGTCCGTGGCGAGCGGTAACCGCCGCATAGATCACTTCGCGCTGGTGCGTCGCAGCTAGTCCATGCTGACGGCATAGCTCCCGAAAATCGATATGCGAAACGCGCATACCTATCAGATGATAAAGATTCTCCAACGATTCAAAGTTAGTTGTGGAAAGGCCCGAGACCGTCTCTGACGGCGCAATTCCGATTCCCATACCAAGGTGTTATTCTGCCCTTCGGAACGCAGCTGCCGTGGCTAACGGTTCACTAGGATCAGACATAACTTCTATCGCCTTTCGCGATGCTCAGCGCGCGGCTGAAAACCTTGCGCGCGTTCGCCAGCGTGTGCCTGCCGCGGTTGCGCAGGCTCTCGTCCCGCTCCTCTCTCAATCATCGAATCCGGACGCCGCGCTGAACCTGTTCGAACGCCTCACACAGGTTGCGAGCAACGAAGTGTTTCGCCTGATGGAGAGGCACCCATCTCTGGTGCATTATGCCGTTGTGGTCCTCGCTAACTCGCAATGGCTCGGCGAGACGCTGATCCAGAACACGGATTTGTTTCATACGCTCGCGCGCGATCGCGGCCTGGACCGCATTCGTTCATCCGAGGAGTTTCGCGAGAATTTCGCACGCGTCCGTTCGCGGTCCTTCGAGACGGACATTTCGCTGCTGCTCGCCCGCTTCAAGAAGCGCGAATTCGTACGCATCATGCTGCGCGACTTGCTGAGGCTGGCCACTCTGGCGGAAACGACGGCAGAGATTTCGGCGCTTGCTGATGTCCTCATCGATGAGGCGCTACGGGAATGTGCCGCCGCGCTTAAGAATCGCTACGGAATGCCGGAGCACAAGGACTCAGAGGGACGCCTGGCCGAAACTCCATTCACCGTGCTCTCCATGGGCAAGCTGGGAGGCAACGAACTCAACTACAGTTCGGATGTCGATCTGCTGTACCTGTACGGCGATGGCGTAGAGCCTGCGACGGCAAGCATCTCCAGCAGGGAGTTTTTTATAAGGCTGGCGCAGGACGTCACAGAAGTCCTCTCTCGCGTCACTCGTGAGGGCTCCGTATTCCGCATCGATTTGCGATTGCGCCCGCAAGGGGCGGAGGGCGAGCCAGCAGTTTCCCTCGGGCAGGCCTTACGATATTACGGTGGAGTGGCACACGACTGGGAGCTGCAAGCACTTCTCAAGGTGCGACACTCGGCGGGTGACCAGGCCCTTGCGCGGGAGTTCATTCGAACCGTGCAGCCATTGGTTTATCGCAGCGAAACGGAGACACTGGATGAAACGGGCGCGGCAACAACCGGTTCAGCTTCGCAGCCGCGAACGCGCTTGAACTTCGCGGCCATCGAGACCGCGCTCGACGCCTTGCAGAAGATGAAGACGCGCCGTCGAAAGGGCATAACCCCGCGACAATCACCCGATGCCATCGACGTAAAACTCGATCGCGGCGGCATTCGCGATATCGAGTTCCTGGTGCAGTGCCTTCAGCGCGTATACGGCGGAAGCGAACCGTGGCTGCGCTCTGGCGGCACGCTGTTCTCCTTGCAAAAGCTGCATGATAAGGACCACATTAGCGGCAAGGAATACCACCTGCTCACTTCAAGTTACGAATTCCTGCGCAAGCTCGAGCATCGTTTGCAGTTGCGCGCAGGGCAGCAGACGCATCGGCTGCCGTCCGATGAAGCCGATTTGCAAGCCATGTGGCGCTCGGCGACTGGCGAGCGCAATCATATCTCCGGAGAAGAAGTCGTTCGCGCAGTGCGCGCCCGAATGGATGCTGTCGCCGCGATTTACAACCGCATTATCCATCAGCAACAGTGGAGGCATGAGGTCAGCGAGGCGCCTACGGAGCTGCGGCTGGCTGCTCCCGTGCAAGTGGCTGGGCCAGATCAGGGACACGCGGAGATGCTCAGTCGTCTAGCGATGGACGCGCCGGAAGTCTACGAACTGATATCCCGCACGACGCTTTCGACCTTCGCCCGGCGAAACCTGTATCGCTTTCTTGGATCTGCCTCAACCAGTTCGGAGCGTTACGCGGCAGTCATTGGATCTCGCAACGCTCTTGAGCGCGCGCTCGCTATCTTCGGTACCAGCCAGTTTCTGACGGATATCCTCGTGCGTCACCCGGAGGAGATCGGAAGCCTGGAGCACCTGGCCATCACCCAGCTTGAGCAATCGGAAACCCTATTCGACACCGACGAACATGCCGATGGACAAGCCCACGCCGTTGCCGCGCAGATCAACATTCCCGAGCAGTCCTCGCCGGCGGAAGCAATGGCGCTGTTGCGGCGAGAGTACCGTCACCGGGTATTCCTTGCGGGTGCGCGCGACGTTCTGGGCAGGCGCAGTGTTTGGCTTTCATTGGAGGAGACGACCAGCGCTGCTGAAGCTGCCATCCGTGCTGCCCTGCGATTCACAGACGCTCCGGACGGGTTTGCGATTCTCGCGCTCGGGCGGTTGGGCACGCGTGAGTTCGACGTGCTGTCAGACGCAGACCTGATTTTCGTTCGTGACGAGGCGTCGGACCCGGTTGCAGGAGTCCGCGCGGCGGAAGCGCTGATGCAATTGCTGGCCGCCTACACGCGAGACGGCAGCGTTTTTCCGGTTGACGCACGGCTACGGCCGCACGGCGCAGAGGGCGAACTGGTGGTATCGTCATCGCAACTGCAACAGTACTTCCGCCAGGAAGCGCAGGCGTGGGAGGCTCTCACGTATACGAAGCTCCGCTTTGTCTCTGGCGATGCGGCAGTCGCAGACAGGGCACTCTCGGCTGCCCGAGAATTGCAATTGCGTTTCGCCAGGCACGCCGAGTTCGGGCGTGAACTACGAGAAATGCGCGACCGGCTGGAAACTTCTGATGGTTCGCCTCTGAACTTCAAAGTGTCCGGCGGGGGGATGTACGACATTGAATTCATAGCCGCTTACCTCTCGGTGCTTGCGAGCGCGCAAGAACGGCAGGAACCAACGCCTGGGATCGCAGGCAACATGCGGACACGCCTCAGGCACCTGCGGGCATCGCAAGCGCTCGCCGGCGACGATGCCGCTGCGCTCCAAAGTGCAGCTGACTTCCTGCGCGCACTGGAACACGCTGTACGCCTCGTGGATGGCCGCGCGCGGAAGTCGCTTCCGGTGGGCGAAGCTGCTCTGGAGAACGTCGAGCGCCTGACCTCGGCAATCCTGGGCCGCAGCTTCGAGGCAGGTGTCGGTGCGGAGCTGCGCCGCATCATGCGGGAAGTCCGGCAACGCTACAACCACATCCTGGAATAATTGAACGCACATGCGCGCGGTGTTACCTTTATACGCAGCTGTGTGTCACTCCGATACGCGACGCACGTCACAGGCGCTGCGGGCGCTGAGATGCTGTCACGTGCATATGTGAGCATCGTCATACCTGCCGGGTAACCACGCCCGGATACAATTCTCGGTTTTTGCGCATATCCTACGGAGGTGTTGTTTGGCGGCATATAACGGCTTGCCCTTGCCGGCGAGCGGCAACAAGATCGACTTTACGAACGGAAAGTTGACCGTTCCCGACAACCCGATCATCCCTTTTATCGAAGGTGATGGCACGGGCCGCGACATCTGGAAGGCCTCGGTGCGAGTATTCGACGCCGCAGTGGAGAAGGCCTACCACGGCAAGCGTCGAGTGGCATGGTACGAGGTGTTTGCCGGCGAGAAAGCCATGGAGAAGTTCAAGTCCTGGTTGCCGGACGACACCGTGGATGCTTTTCGCGACCTGCGCGTAGGCATCAAGGGGCCTCTCACTACGCCCATTGGCGGCGGTATTCGTTCGCTCAATGTCGCACTGCGGCAGATTCTTGATCTGTATTCATGCGTACGACCGGTGAAGTACTACAAGGGAATCCCTTCACCCGTTAAGCATCCCGATCGGATGGACATTGTCATTTTCCGTGAGAATACTGAAGACGTATATGCAGGCATCGAGTGGGAAGAGGGCACGCCGGAAGCGAAAAGATTAATCGACTTCTTGAATAACGATCTGCTGAAGGGCGGCAAGAAGCGGATTCGTCTCGACAGCGGCGTTGGTATCAAGCCAATGTCGGTGACGGGTACCAAGCGCCTGGTGCGGATGGCGATCCGCTACGCCCTTGAGAATGGGCGCAAGAGCGTGACTCTGGTACACAAGGGAAACATCCAGAAGTTTACGGAAGGCGCGTTCCGGAAGTGGGGCTACGAGGTCGCAACGGAGGAGTTCCGTGAGCAGATCATCACCGAACGCGAGAGCTGGATCATCGATAACAAGGACAAGAACGCTTCGCTCACGGTTGAGAAAAATGCTGCAATGATTGAGCCGGGCATGGAGTTCGCGCCGCAGTCGTTCCGTGACGGTATCTACAAGGAAGTGAAAGAAACGCTCGACGCCATCTACGCCAGCCACGGTGGCGGCAAGTGGAAGTCGAAGCTCATGGTAAACGACCGGATTGCCGATTCTATCTTTCAGCAGGTCGTGACGCGCGCTGACGAGTACTCTGTGCTCGCGACGCCGAACTTGAATGGCGACTACATCAGCGACGCGTGCGCGGCGCAAGTAGGCGGCTTGGGCATCGCCCCCGGCGCGAATATTGGCAACGAGCATGCGATCTTTGAAGCTACTCACGGCACTGCGCCGAAGTACGCGGATAAGGATGTCATCAACCCTGGCTCCGTCATGCTCTCTGGCGTGATGATGTTCCGTTATCTCGGCTGGGCTGAGGCGGCGCAACTCATCGAGGATTCGCTCGAAGCGACCATCCAGCAGAAGAAAGTCACATATGACTTCGAGCGCCTGATGGACGGCGCGAAGAAGTTGTCGACCAGCGAGTTCGCTACCGCGATGATCGAGAACATGGACGCGAAGATTTCGATTACGACGTAGAATAGAGTTGGTGGGACTACGGACCGGATTAAGCCGGTGCCGTTTCCGAACTGGATCTGAGGCTGGTGAAGTTCCGAATCGCCAGCACAATTCGTGGCATTCGTTCAGGTGCGGCACGTAGCTTGGTTTTATAACGAGCGCGACAGTACGGCACTGCAATCCGAGTTTGGCTTTGGATTCCGCCCCGCGCGTACTCGCGGCAAGTCCCAAGTTTTCTACATGACGGCCGAGCGTGTGTGCAACACGCCGGGCGTAACCTTTGAAAGGAAGCAAATGCGCAAGAAAGTTAGCATCGTTGGGTCTGGCAATGTGGGCGCAACGGCGGCACACTGGATCGCGTCGAAAGAACTGGCGGATGTAGTGTTGATCGACATCGTGGAGGGCGTGCCCCAAGGGAAGGGCTTGGACCTGCTGGAAGCGATGCCCATCGAAAAGCGGGACTCATTCGTCATCGGCACGCAAGACTATGCCGATACGGCGAACTCTGACATCGTAGTGATCACCGCAGGCGTTCCTCGCAAGCCGGGAATGAGCCGCGACGATCTTCTTAACATCAATCACAAGATCATGCGCGACGTGGTCGAGAAGGTTGTGCAGTATTCGCCGAACTGCATCCTGATCATCGTTTCAAACCCGCTGGACGCAATGGCGCAGGCGGCATACCGCCTTAGCGGCTTTTCGCGTAACCGCGTGATCGGCATGGCTGGCGTTCTGGACTCCGCGCGATTCCGCACGTTCATCGCGCAGGAACTTAAGGTCAGCGTTGAGAACGTGACGGCTTTCGTGCTCGGCGGCCACGGCGACACGATGGTTCCCCTGCCGCGCTACTCTACGGTTGCAGGAATCCCCATCACCGAACTCATGAGCAGCGACACGCTCGAGCACATTGTCCAGCGCACGCGTGATGGTGGTGCCGAGATCGTGAAGTACCTCAAGACCGGTTCGGCGTTCTACGCGCCTTCAGCCGCGGCTACCGAAATGGTTGAAGCGATTCTGAAGGACAAGAAGAAGATTCTTCCCTGTGCTGCGTATCTCGAAGGCGAATACGGCGTCAACGGCCTTTTCGTTGGCGTTCCGTGCAAGCTGGGCGAGCGCGGTATCGAAGAGATCATTCAGATCAAGCTGACGGCAGATGAGCAGGCACAGCTAGAACGCAGTGCTGGAGCCGTAAAGGAATTGATCGCCGTTATTGGCGTCTAATCGGAAGTACTTCTGATATGACAATCCCGTCCAGAGATGGACGGGATTGTTGTTGGTTCCGGCTTGTGAAGGCGATAGCTCACGAGCTTACCTGTGGCGGCCTCGGCGCATCGCTGAGCGAAGCGCCGCCCTCAAGCTCGCTGGATATATGCTCCATCACCATCTCGCGCACCATCTCAAGCTCGTACTTGCGTACGACGAATACCTGCGGCGAGTAGAAGCTCTCCCACTTCTGATTCTCCAGCAGGCGCGCAAATCCTGCAGGGGTGCCGACGGTGAACTGCCATGTGCTGCGGTTTCCGGTCCCAACGTGTTCGATTTCGACCGTAAGTTCGTCGGCAAATTCGAAGGGATCCGGCGGGCCGGTCATCGCGTCGAAGTTCGCGAGATAGAACTTGCGAATCTCCAGATTGCCGACGCGCATGGTTGGATGTACTGAGGTGTTGGGGCGACCAGGCTTATGGCTGTCGGCGCTTTCGGAAAAGCTCGCGAAGTCTCCCGCCGATCCGAATCCCTGCTGTTCGTTGCCCGTTCTGTTTCTCGCTTTCAGAAACAATCGCGAACCGGCGAACACCACCACGCATAGGACGATAAACAACAAAAGCTTGGCGTTGTCGCTGGCCAGCCATTCGGAAATCAGGAGGCAAGCATACAATTTCACTTGGGCTAGCTCCACAATGGGGTGCGCAGTCCGTAGAACGAATACGGCAAAGGAGTGGGGCGAGCGCTAACACCCTCCCCACAACGATTGCGAAGTTACACTCGCTCGATGGTGACGGAGTTGACGGTAACTTCCTTCAGCGGGCGGTCCTGCCGGTCGCGCGGAACGTTCGCGATTTTATCGGCGATGTCCTGACCCTCGATGACTTCTCCGAAGATCGTGTGATTGCCCGTGAGCCACGGCGTGGGCGCTACGGTGATAAAGAACTGACTTCCATTCGTGTTCGGACCCGAGTTAGCCATGGCCAGTTTGCCAGCCTTATCGAAGCTGTGCGGTGAGCCTTTGGTTTCGTCCTCAAACTTGTAGCCGGGACCGCCAAAACCCGTGCCCGCGGGGTCGCCGCCCTGAATCATGAAATTGGGAATCACTCGATGAAATATGCCGCCATCGAAGAGGCGATCGTTCGATTTCTTGTTCGTGACCGGGTGCGTCCACTCGCGCTTGCCCTCGGCGAGTTCGACAAAGTTTGTGACTGTCTTCGGCGCTTGCGTATCGAAGAGGCGGCAGACGATGGTTCCTTCTGATGTGGTGAAGGCGGCGTATAGACCGGGTTGGCGTGCCATGTGTGGCTCCTAGCTTTAACTCTATGAACGGGAAACTGCGCCGGACGAAGCCGGCGCAGTCCAGTGTAAATGGTGCGACTCAGTTCTTAGGCGCGTCCTTCTTTGTTTCGGCCTTCGCGGCATTGGCCTTGTCTACGGAGGAGCCCGCGCCGACGATCTTGATGTGCTTGATCTGCAGAGGAACGCGTGGCTTATCCATGGAATCACGCGGCACGCGCGCGATGCGCTCAATCAAATTCATGGGGCCGCACTGCCCGAAGATGGTGTGCTTGCCGTTGAGGTGAGGCGTCGGAGCTTCGGTGATGAAGAACTGGCTACCGTTCGTGTTCGGGCCCGAGTTCGCCATTGCGAGACGTCCACCCTGGTCGAACTTCAAAGAGCTGATCTCGTCCTTGAACTTGTAGCCGGGATCGCCCGTGCCGTTACCTGCCGGATCGCCACCTTGAATCATGAAGTTCGGAATTACGCGGTGGAAAATTGTGCCGTCATACAGCGGCACGCCATGCTTCTTCGCCTGGCTGACTGGATTCTTCCAGTCCTTGGTGCCCTCGGCCAATCCAATGAAATTCTCCACCGTCAGCGGAGCCTTTTCAGGAAAGAGGGTGCAGCTGATGTCGCCCATGCTGGTCTGAATGATGGCTTTGGGTTGCTTGTCAGCCGCCACGAGGGCCGTGGCGAAGCAGAGAATGAATACTGCGAGCCGTTTCTTCATAGTGTCTCCGTAAAGATTCGTCGTGAGTGTTAGTGGCGTGAATCGCCAATACTGGTATCCACTACTTCGGTTCTTCTTTCTTCGGAGCCTCGGGCTTTGCGGCGTCGGGTTGCTTAGGCTTAGGCTCATCGGACTGCTCGGGCATCTTCACTTCGCGACGCATGTCCATAGGCTTCTCAGATGCCAGCTCGCGCGAGACGCGCTCTACGTCAGCAAAGACGCGCAGCAGGTTCCCGCCAAGAATCTTGTGCACCTGCTCGCTGGTGTAGCCGCGCTGCAATAGTGCCTCCGTGATCTTCGGAAGGTCGGCAACGGAGTTCATGCCTTGCGGCATGCAAGGCACGCCGTCGAAATCCGATCCTATGCCGACGTGATCGACTCCGGCAACCTTCGCAATATGATCGATATGATCAACGAGCACAGAAAATGGCGGGCGTGGCACGTCGCGGTTCAGCGCTGCCTCGAATTCCTGTAATTGTGAGAACGCGACCTGCGACTTGTCCTCCATATACTTGCGATACAAGTCGCGATATCGTGTGATCTCCTGCGGATGGTCGCGCCAGTAATCGGCAGAGCGTTTGTTGTAGTCGTCGCTCAGAAATCCGCAATTGAAGTTCACCATTGCGACGCCGCCACTCCGGGCGAGTGCAACCAACATTTCATCGGTCATGTTGCGCGGGGAATTGGTAAGGGCGCGCGACGATGAATGCGAAGCGATGACGGGAGCGCGGCTGACGGTCAGCGTGTGGTAGAAAGTGCGGTCGGACACGTGCGAAACATCGACCATCATGCCGATGCGGTTCATTTCGCGCACGATCTGCCGTCCAAAGTCATTGAGGCCCGGGTCCTTGACGCGCCCGGTCTCCGGATCTGGCTTAGGCAGGTCTCCCGACGACTGCGCCCATTCTGTAGAGTTCGCCCAGGTCATCGTCATATAGCGTGCGCCGAGGCGATAGTAGTTGCGCAAGATTGATAGGTCGTTCTCGATCGCGTGCCCACCCTCGATACCCATGAGGATTGCGATCTTTTTGTGGGGGCCGGTGCGCAGCGCGCGAATCTCCTTTGTGCCCGAAGCTAGCGCCAGCTGCCCGGGGTGTGCGGCGACAACGCGGTAAACGGAGTCGATCATGTCCAACGCACGGTGCGCCGCGTGATCCTTGTTCTTGCTGGGCTCAACCCATATGGAAAAGAACTCCACGCCCAGGTTACCTGCGCGCGCTTTCGCCAGGTCCCAGTGACCGCGTCCGGCATCGCTGCCGGGATCAAACGAGTCATCAGCGAAACGCATCGGTGTGTCGGCGTGCGTGTCCACCACGATGGCAGAGTCGTGCACGGCTCTGTAGTCAGCCTTTGCAGGGGTTATCGCCGAAGTCGCAGCCCTGGATGCGGATGTGCTGGACGCCGTTGCGGACTTCTTCTGCGACTCCAGGGCGGCTGAATCTTTGCGATTGCTAGGGGACGCAGCGGCGGCGACGGCGTGAGTCAGGGCTAGGGAACCGAACAACAGGCAGCAACAGAGCGAACGTGCGAAATACGCCATGAGTCGTCCTAACCGGTATACCAGAAACTGTTTCCGAAAGGAGAATAGTTTACCGGAATAGGGCAGAAGGGAGAAGAGCAACCGAGTGCGTCTTTGCGGGTAAGTCCTTGCAAATAAAAACGAGGCCTCCGGTTAACCGGAACCCTCGTCAGAACAACGCTTATGACACTACGTCGAGCTTGGCTTGGCTAAGACTTGAAGAAGTCCAGAATCGCCCTCTTCGTCACCTCGCGACCAACTTCACTGATCGACGTGGTCAGCGGAATGTCCTTGGGACAGACTTCGACGCAGTTTTGTGCGTATCCGCATTCCTGAATGCCACCGTCGCCCATCAGCGCGTCCAGGCGCTCGGTCTTCAGAGCCTTTCCAGTCGGATGAGTATTGAACAGTCGTACTTGCGAGATCGTGGCAGCGCCTACAAAACCGGTGCTCTCGTTGAACTGAGGACAAGCTTCCATGCAGCAGCAGCAGGAGATGCACCGTGACAGCGGATACGCCACTTCCTGCTCGGTGGGAGAAAGCCGCGGGCCGGAACCGAGGTCGTACGTTCCGTCTACGGGGACCCAGGCTTTTACGGCCTTCAAGTTCTCGAAAAGTACGCTGCGATCGACCGCAAGATCGCGAATGACAGGAAACTTCGTAAACGGCTCGATCTTGACCGGTTGCTCGAGTTTGTCAATCAGCGCGGAGCAGGCCATACGAGCCTTGCCGTTGATGAGCATAGCGCACGAGCCGCACACCTCTTCCAAACAACTGGAGTCGTAAGTGATCGGTGTGGTCTGCTTGCCTTCGCGAGTGATTGGGTTCTGCGCGATGTCCATGAAGCAGGAGATCACGTTCATGCCCGGCTTCCACGCGAGCTCAAATTCTTCCCAGTACGGTTTCGACTGGGGGTCTGCCTGGCGCTTGATTTTGAGAATGACGGATTTGTTGGCCATTTCCTTACTCGTGGCTGTCGGCTCTTGGCTTCCAGCTTCTGTGACCTTCGTGTCCAACGGACACGTTCTTAGAGCGCTCAAGTACCCTTGTTCTTCGCACGGAGAAAACCCGTAATGATCAATATCGCTCCGAGCACATATAAGAAGGACTCTCCGCGCATGGCTGCCTTAACGATCAAGGCGATTCCGAAGATGAAGAAGAATGCGGCCAGGAGCATTCCGGGTAAGGATCTGCTTCTTGTACTTTGGCAACTCGCGTCCGTGCTCTTCATCTTCGGCTTCTCAACCTATGTTGCTGCGTCGTAACGGCGTGGCCGCGGCTTGATGAGCGAGACATCCACTGGCTCGAACTCGAAACGTGGCTCGTCGGCATCGGCGGCGAAGTACGCCTTCGTCGTCTTGAGCCAGTTCGCGTCGTCGCGGTCGGGGAAGTCCGGCTTGTAGTGCGCGCCACGTGACTCATCGCGCATGGCAGCGCCCTGCGTAATCACTCGCGCAAGTTGCAGCATGTTATAGAGCTGGCGCGTAAAGGCGAACGACTGGTTCGCCCACGTGGAACGATCGCTCAAGTTGACGTGACGATAGCGCTCCAGCAGTTCGACCAGCTTCGCATCCGTCGCCTGGAGGTTCTTGTTGTACCGGGAGACGGTCACGTTCTGGGACATGATGTCGCCCATTTCCTTCCATAGGCGGAACGGATTCTCCGTGCCATCGGAATTCATGAGCTGCTGGTTCATTTCGACCTGACGCTTTCTCTCAGCGTCGAAACACCCATTGCCCACCGCCTGCGAAGACTTCGCCAGGTTACGCCCATAGAGAACCGCGTCCGGACCGGCGATGAAGCCTCCGGAAATGCATGACATCAGCGAGTTCGCCCCGAGACGGTTTGCGCCGTGGATCGAGTAATCGCACTCGCCGCACGCATAGAGACCCTGGATATTCGTGCGCTGGTTAACGTCAACCCAGAGTCCGCCCATTGTGTAGTGCATGCCCGGGAAAATCTTCATGGGAACTTCGCGCGGGTCGTCGCCCACAAACTTCTCGTAGATCTCCAGGATGCCTTCCAGCTTGTGATCAAGCACCTTGCGATCGATGTGCGTCAGGTCGAGGTAGACCATCGGCTGGCCCTCGACGCCAAGGTTGTGCTCGTAAACAACCTTGTGGATGGCACGAGTAGCTACGTCCCGCGGAACAAGATTGCCGTACTTCGGATACCACTCTTCGAGGAAGTACCAGCGCTCGTTCTCGGGAATGCTCCTTGCAGCGCGCTTATCGCCGGGCGTCTTGGGAACCCAGACGCGTCCGCCTTCGCCGCGGGCCGACTCTGACATGAGCCGCAGTTTGTCTTCGCCCGGAATCGAAGTTGGGTGAACCTGGATGAACTCGCCGTTGGCGTAGTATGCGCCCTGTTGATACAGGGCCGACTGCGCCGAACCGGTGCAGACCACTGAGTTCGTCGACTTGCCGAAAATTGCGCCGATTCCACCCGTGGCGATGATGACCGCCTCGGCTGGAAACGTGACAACGTCCATCGAACGCAGGTCCATGGCGCAGATGCCACGGCAAACGCCCTCGGCGTCGAGCACGGCGGAGAGGAACTCCCAATGCTCGTACTTCGTTACTTTGCCTTCGGACTCGTAGCGGCGAACCTGCTCGTCGAGCGCGTAAAGGAGTTGCTGCCCCGTCGTAGCACCGGCGAACGCCGTTCGGTTAAACAGCGTCCCACCGAAGCGGCGGAAGTCCAGCAGACCCTCCGGGGTGCGGTTAAAGGGCACTCCCATGCGATCCAGCAGGTCGATAATGGCCGGAGCCATGTCGCACATTGCTTTGACCGGTGGCTGGTTGGCGAGGAAATCGCCACCATAAATGGTGTCGTCAAAGTGCTGCCAGGGGGAATCACCCTCGCCCTTCAGGTTCTTCGCGGCGTTGATGCCGCCCTGAGCGCAGACGGAGTGCGACCGCTTGACGGGCACAATGGAGAACAGGTCCACGTGGCCGCCCATTTCAGCGACCTTGATGGCGGCCGAGAGTCCAGCCAGCCCGCCTCCGACGATAACGATATTTGGTGCGTTTGCCATAGAAGTATGAATGGGCGAACCGCCGCCCTACCTATCGATTGCTATGTTCCTGGTTGTACTGCTCGCCGGCTTCAATGCGCTTGGCTCCGGCGGGATCGATCGCCTGCTGCGGGAATTGATAGAAAGCGCGAATCGTTGCAAGGCCGAGCACGATCAACAACACCGCAAAAGCTGTGCAGACGTAGCCGAACTTCTTGCGAGCGTTCTCACCGACCGTGATGCCCCACTTCGCGGCAAACAGCCATATGCCATACGAAAAATGCCACGACGCCGCGATAATGCCGACAATGTAGAAACCTACCGTCCAAGGCTGCGTGAAAAATTCCATCTGCACCTTGCCGAACGCAGCGCCCGGATACTCAGGCAGGTGAACGCCCGAAAAGCGCATCACCCAGGTGTGATAGAGGATGTATGCAAATGCGATCGCGCCCGTCCACCGTTGGGACGTATAGAACCAATTGCCGGCCCACGGGTATTCGGTGGCATTGCCCTCGCCGCGGTACCAGATATAGAAGCCGTAGAACGCGTGATAGAGCAGCGGAATGAAAATGCCGAAGACTTCCAGGAAAACCCGGAACGGCAGTCCGGAGAGAAACTTTACCTGCAGCGCGTAGGCTGTCGCGCCATTCGTAGCGAAAGCGTTGGAGATAAAGTGCTCTAAAAGAAAAGCGCCGACTGGAACGATGCCGGTGATCGAGTGCAGGCGACGCAAAAGAAATGACTTCCCCTGGCCCGCACGCAGAGGCGCAACACCTTTCCGAATCCGTGTAGAACTGGCTGGTACTGGAGGACTGACCGACGATGCCACGGAACGGCTCCTTGATGGCTTAATTGAGGTTTTGAAGTACCCTGCATTATGCGGTGACGTCCAACGCACGTCAAGGCTACTGTGCAACAACTCAGACAGATTTTTGTTTGTGTTTGAAAACACTACAATGTTCTTAACAGGCACATTCCATTCGATGATTTTCGCTACATTTTACCTGCGCTACATCGATTTATCGACGCATCGATTTTCGAGCAACGGCATCGCCGGTGAACAGTTGCTAGCCGTCTGGCGTTCCTGAGTGCAGCGACGTAGCCGCGGAGTTGAAGGATTCCAACGTAATTAAAGATGGTGCAGCTCGGCAACGCCCGTTGGACTTTGGGCGGAGACTGTCGTTGTCACCTCGTGCCTGGTCTGGGTTCGCCCTCTGTGGCGAACGGTAATCGTTTGTTCGCAGGTCTGAGCGTGCGGGGAACCGGGGCAACGGCGCTCCCTCTCTACCGAGCAAAGTGTAGATGCCTTCCGGAATCGGGTCGGAAATCGTCGCGTGCCGTTTCGCCATTGAATGAACTAACGCGCAACTCAAGTGCGGAATCGCCCTGCTAAGCACAAATGTTTGCAAAAGCAGCCGAGGTGGGAGAAGATAACCCGTTTTGATCCCCATATAAGGAAGTGACTGATTACTGATGGCGACGGGGCAGAAGAACGTGCAAAAGGATAAAGGCGAGTTAAACGCACCTAAAGGAAAACTTGGCATCATGATCCCCGGGATGGGCGCCGTGGCTACGACGTTCGTTGCCGGCGTGGAAGCTATTCGTAAAGGCCTCGCTGCGCCAATCGGTTCGTTGACGCAGATGGGTACCATCCGTTTGGGCAAGCGGACCGATGGACGTTCTCCGAAGATTAAGGATTTCGTTCCGCTCGCAAATCTCGATGATCTCGTGTTCGCAGGGTGGGACATCTTCGAGGACGATATGTACACGGCGGCTCGCAAGGCCGGCGTGCTCGAAAAGGATCTGGTCGAACAAATCAAGCCGTTTCTGCAGACGATCAAGCCGATGAAGGCTGTCTTCGACAAGAACTTTGTGAAGAAGCTCGATGGGCCGAACGTGAAGACCGGCGCGAACAAAATGGAACTGGCCGAGCAGTTGCGCGAGGACATTCGCAACTTCAAGAAGACCAGCGGAGCCGAGCGACTTGTGATGATCTGGTGCGGTTCGACCGAGAGCTTCATCAAGGAAAGCGAAGTTCACGCAAGCGTCAAAACTTTCGAGAACGGATTGCGCAACAACGACGAAAACATCGCGCCCTCCATGATTTACGCCTACGCGGCCCTCATGGAAGGCGTCCCGTACGCGAACGGCGCGCCGAACCTTTCAACCGACATCCCGGCCATGCATGAGTTGTCGCGTCGTAACTCAGCGCCGATCTGCGGCAAGGATTACAAAACCGGCCAGACGTTGATGAAGACGATCCTGGCGCCGGGCTTCAAAGCTCGCATGCTCGGACTGAACGGCTGGTTCTCCACCAACATTCTCGGCAATCGCGATGGAGAAGTGCTGGAAGATCCCGGCTCGTTCAAAACCAAGGAAGAGTCGAAGCTGTCTGTGCTTGAGCACATACTTCAGCCGGAACTCCATCCCGAGCTGTACGGGAACATCTGTCACAAGGTCCGCATCAACTACTATCCGCCGCGCGGCGACAACAAGGAGGGCTGGGACAACATTGACATCTTCGGGTGGCTTGGCTATCCGATGCAAATCAAGGTTGACTTCCTCTGTCGCGACTCCATCCTTGCAGCTCCCATCGTGCTTGACGTCGTCCTGTTCATGGACTTGGCGCAGCGCGCGAGCGAACTGAAGGGAATCGGCATCCAGGAGTGGCTCAGCTTCTACTTCAAGTCGCCGATGACGGCGCCGGGGCTTTATCCGGAGCACGATCTGTTCATTCAGCTCATTAAACTGAAGAACACGTTGCGTCACTTGAAAGGCGAGGAACTCATTACCCATCTCGGCCTGGAGTACTACGACTGAGTTGGTCAAGAGTGGAACAGGATTCAGGGCAATTTGGGCGCGGCTACGGCCGCGCCTTTTATTTTGTGATGCCGGTTCTAAGCCGCCCCAGTCCGGGGCCGCGCATCGTAATGAGAGATGCCATGCCGCGCTCACCTGCGCTTTCTTTGTCCTCTGCTTCTGGCCGCGCTGGTTCCCGCGCTTCTGGCCGGGACCCCGGGGACGTTCCGGGGCACTCTGGTCGAACCGCCGTCGAAACAAAGCGGTCGCTGGATTTTCGTTAAGGGACGGAACGGTATGCTGCGCAAGGTGGAAATCTCGCGCGCGAAAGTGGTCTATGAGGAGACGGTCCCAAAATCCAAGCGCGAAAACCATCCGGAACTCAGCCTTAAGCCCGGTATCGAGGTGCGCGTCACTGCCGAGCAGGATTCCGGCGGGGAGTGGCGTGCTTCGGAAGTTGAGATTGTCGGGCCGGATCAACCGGAGGAAGACCCTGGCGAGCCCTCCGGCGAACAGCCTGGTGCAGATCTGAGGACAACCTAGTCCGATACCTCCCTAAGTTCCTCTTTTGCTGCGCGACTTCGCTCGTGGCACAGTGTTGAAGTCGTACAGAGGAGTCTCGTATCTAAGCTGGGCCGAGAAGGATTTCGAGAAGTTACGGAAACATGTACGTCCGAATGGGATTCCACGGAATCCAATGATCAAGAGGCTCCTGGAGCACGCGTATAATGCGCGTGTAAGCTAATGAGTATTCGGGTACAAGTAACGGGCCTGTTGGCGCAACGGTCAGTTTGGCAGTGCGCTGGACGGTATAGGACCGGTTCTGCAGACCGCGTCCTGCGGGAGAATTGTTGATGAAGTTCAAAGCGAGTTTGGCGACAGTAGCTTTGCTGTTCTCGTCGGTTGCGCCGTTCGCAGTCGCGCAAGACAAGAATCAGGACAAGCAGCAGGACGAGACGCAGCAGCAGAAGGTGAAGCCCGGAAGCAAGAATGATGTCGAGGCTATCGGCAATCGCGACATAGGTGGCAAGGGCAAGGGTCTGGGCAACTGGTACTCCGTCGAGAAAGAGATTGCGATGGGGAAGGAGTACTCGAACCAGATCGAGGCCAGCGTCAAGCTGGTTCAGGACCCTGTCGTGACCGAGTACGTGAATCGTGTCGGGCAGAACCTTGTGCGCAATTCGGATGCACGCGTTCCGTTCACGATTAAGGTGATCGACTCTGACGAGGTAAACGCGTTTGCCTTGCCCGGCGGATTCTTCTACGTGAACACCGGCCTGATCATGGCGGCCGACGAAGAGGCAGAGCTCGCCGGCGTCATGGCGCATGAGATCGCTCACGTAGCTGCGCGCCATGCAACGCGCCAAATGACGCGGAGCCAGTGGGCGAACATAGGCTCCATTCCGCTGATCTTCGTTGGCGGCGGTCTTGGCTATGCGCTGCGTAGCGCGGCAGGCCTGGGATTGCCAATGACCTTCCTCACGTTCTCCCGCGGCTTTGAGGTCGAGGCCGATTTCCTGGGCGTGCAATACATGTACAAGACCGGCTATGACCCACAGGCCTACGTATCGTTCTTCGAGAAGATACAGGCGAAGGAGAAGAAGAAACCAGGATCGCTGGCCAAGGCCTTTGCAACGCACCCGCAAACGCCCGATCGGATCGAAAAGACGCAAGGCGAGATCGCTTCAATTCTCCCTGCCCGCGATCAGTACATCGTCAGCACTTCGGAATTCGACATCGTCAAGTCGCGGCTAGCGGCACTTGAGAATCGTCGCAAGATCACAGATGACAAAGAAAGCCGTCCGACGTTGCGCCGCACGACGAATGATAAGAAAACCGACACAGGCGACACGAAAGACGACGATCGTCCGACATTGAAGCGTCGAGACTAGCGCTTCGACATACGTGGACCAAGTCCATGAGGAACCGGCAGCTCAGGCTGCCGGTTCTTGCTTTGTGTAGAAAGGGGGTGGTGGTAGATCGCTCTATGGGGCCGGATGCTGCTGCCGGGCGGCGGCGGCATCGCGCAGCTTGTTTGCACTCAACTCAAGGCTGTCAGAGAAAAGCTGGCGGATAAGCGCACGCTGGTTCGTAATAGTGCGTCCCTGCTCGATGGTGATTAGCGACATGAATATTAGAGCAACGATTAGGACGGCCGTAAAGCCGTTGCGACTAAACCAGCGCAACAGTCCGAGAGGTCTTGCCATAAGAGAATAGGAGGACTGGCGCGGTGTTGGAGTTGGCCGCACGGACAGGAATTCTGAAGCTCGACTTCACGCAAGAGGTGAGCGGATGATTTCTTCGCTCTCTGAGTAATAAAGTACGCAGCTGCTGAAGCGGTGCCCTGCCGACGGCTCTTCCCAGGGTTTCCCGTCCTAGCTTTGCTAGGGCGGGGTCGTTTCCGCTGATATCCTCAATGTTTGCGCGTCCGGTTCATTGATACGGATAAAAGATAAAGAAGAGCAGTGAAAGAGCAGTCAGTACCCATATGCCCGGACGCAGTTCCCTGCGTCGGCCAGAGACCACCTTGCATAGCGGATACAGCACGAACCCCGCTGTGATGCCCACCGCGATGTTGAACGTGAAGCACATAAGCACTACGACGGCGAATGATGGTATGGACTCCGTGTAGTCGTCAAAGTTGATTTTCACAATCGGCGCGAGCATGAACAGGCCCACAATGATCAGCGCGGGACCGTACGCCTGTGCTGGGATGGCAGCCACGAACGGCGAGAAGAACAGGGAAAGTGCAAAGCAGGCTGCGACAACAAGCGAAGTCAGCCCCGTGCGTCCACCGGCCTCAATCCCCGTCGCGGACTCAACGAACGCGCCAGCAGTTGTGGTTCCGAGAATCGGCGAGAACGTCGTAGCCAGCGCGTCGACCAGCATTGGGCGTTCAATCTGCGGAAGGTTCCCATCTTTATCCAGGAAGCCGGCGCGCGCGGAGAGTCCTATCAATGTTCCCATCGTGTCCACGAATGCCATGATGAAGATCGTCAGGACGATCGGGAATGCGCCCCAGGTCAAAGCTCCCTTCAGATCGAGCTGGCCCACGATAGGCATCACGCTCGGCGGCATGCTTACGATTCCATGCGGAGGCGGGGCCGTTCCCGCCAAAAATGCGACCAATGCAGTCACTATAATTCCGAGCAGGATTGCGCCTGGAAATTTCCGGATAGTCAGGATGCTGATTAATACAAATCCGAAGATGGCGACCAGCACGGGGTGTGACGTCAACGCTCCCGTGCGCACGGGGGAGCCCGCCGAGCCAAGCATAACGATGCCGGTCTGGTTGAGTCCGACGAATGTGAGAAAAAGTCCTATGCCTACCGCGAAACTGTAACGCAGCGACTGCGGCACGGATTCCACGACCCAGCTCCGCACTTTCAAAACCGTAAGTAGGATGAACAATACCCCGGCGATGAACACGGCTGCCAGCGCCGTTTGCCACTTGTAGCCAAGCAGTTGGCAAACAGTGAAAGCAATGAACGCATTCTCTCCCATGTAGGGCGCGATGGCGAAAGGCCGGTTGGCATATAGCCCCATAAGAAGGCAGCCGAAAATCGCAGCCAGCACGGTTGCTACCATCGAGGGTTCCGGCGGAATCCCTGCGGTTTTCAGGATTGCCGGATTCACAATCACGATGTAGGACATGGTTGTGAACGTCGTCAGCCCTGCAATGATCTCGCGGCCAACCGTTGTGCCACGTTCATCGATCTTGAAAAACGTGCGGAGTCTGCTCAACCGTTGCTCCTTGCACAATGCATTTGTGTCCCTTTGAGATATAAATTAGCTCAGAAATGATTTGCTGTTCGGAGCTGAAGGCGAACTCTACGATTTCGCGCGGCACAGCGTCAATAGATTCTGCTGCCGAGTGAGGAGCGAGATGTTTTCGAAGCGAACAAGTTGGAACCTGACACCGAACGGCTACTCGCTGGCGGTGGATGCTGCGCGCCGATCGGGCAGGAAACTGCTCGACCTCACTGCGTCGAACCCAACTGAAGTAGGACTTCAGTATGATCGGGAGCGGCTTATCTCGGCGCTCGCCAATCCCAATGCCCTGGAGTACGAACCGGCGCCGAAAGGATTGCTATCGGCCCGACAGGCCGTTGCGGCTTACTATCGCGAGCAGGGAACCGAACTTGATCCCGGGCAACTTGTGCTGACCGTCAGCACCAGCGAGGCATATAGCTTCTGCTTCCGCTTGCTCTGCGAACCGGGCGATGAAGTTATGGTCCCTGTTCCCAGCTATCCGCTATTCGAGTTCCTGGCGGATTTGCATGACGTCAAACTCGTCCCTTACGAACTTGTGTACGATCACGGATGGCAGATGGATTTCAATTCGCTCGAAACTCATATGAGCGAGCGCACCCGTGCCGTACTCGTCGTCCACCCGAACAACCCAACTGGCTCGTACGTTAAGTCCGCCGAACTCGCGGACCTGAACGCAATCTGCTCACGTCGCGAGATGGCCATCATCGCCGATGAAGTGTTCCTCGATTACGGGATCAATGGAACCCCTCCGTACAGCTTTGCCGCGAACAATGGTGCGCTGACTTTCACGTTGAGCGGATTATCCAAAATTAGCGGATTGCCGCAGATGAAGGTCGCCTGGATCGCGACCAGCGGTCCGGCAGCAGTTGCGTGCGAGGCACTCGAACGGCTTGAGGTTATTGCCGACACGTTCCTTTCCATGAATGCTCCTGTCCAGTGGGCCTTGCCGGAGCTGCTCGACTCGCGCCGCAGCATCCAGCAGCAGCTTCGTGGGCGAGTGCGAACGAACCTCGTTGAGCTAGATAGCCAACTCGCAAAGCAAAAGTCCTGCTCGCGTCTGCAAGTGGAGGGCGGTTGGTACGCGATCTTACGGGTCCCGATCACACGCTCGGATGAGGAACTGTCCATCGGACTACTCAATCATGTGTCTGTGTTAGCGCATCCGGGGCATTTCTACGATTTCGCCGCCGAGGGGCATCTTGTAATCAGCCTGATTGCGGGCGTCGAGGATTTTGCAGAGGGCTTGCGACGCATACTCGAATTCCTTGGGCGCAGCGCGTAACAGCGCTGAAGCGGTGCAGGGAAGTTACTTTTGCAGAAATGGATTCGTCTCGCGCTCTTCGCCAATGGTCGTCAGCGGCCCATGCCCGGGGATTACTACGGTGTCATCGGGCAGCGCGAGAATCTTGTCGTGCAAAGAACGGATCAGCTTCTCGTACGAACCGCCTGGAAGATCGGTGCGTCCGATGCTGTGGGCAAAGAGTGTATCTCCGGCAATCATCTTCTTCTCCGCCTCGAAGTAAACGCACACTGAGCCCTCGGTGTGTCCCGGAGTGTGTATGACCTTACCCTCCAGCGAACCAGCCTGCACCTTATCGCCACTGGCCAGTGAGCCGTCAATCTCTACCTTCTCAGGTGCTCTCATTCCGATCCATCCGGCTTGCACATCCAGCATCTTGAGCAACGCGTAGTCGTTCTGGTTGAGAAGAACGGGCGCGCCGGTCAGTCGCTTGAGTTTGCCGGCGCCGCCGATATGGTCTATGTGCGCGTGTGTAATGACGATCTGTCGCACATTGAGCGAATGTTTGCGCAGTACGGCGATGACGCCCTCTACGTTGTCGCCGGGATCGATCACAATGGCCTCGCGTGTCGCCTCGTCGCCAACGACAGAGCAGTTGCATTGCAAACGACCGACGGGAAAAATCTCATGAATCATAAAAACAGTCTCCAGCTTCTACCGTGAACTTGCAAGCTGTGTTGGAAAACTTACAGCCGAGAACACGAAAGGCCTCCGTTGCCGGAGGCCTTGTCATGGAATGAAAACTTGCTAACGTGAGGGCGTCATCGGCTGCGGCTCGGGAGCAGGTGTCTGCTGAGACGGCGCCGGAGCATTCGTAACCGGGGCCGACTTCGTGTTTCCGAGCACGGAGCCACTGCTGCTTGTTCCAGTGTTGCGCGTTGCAACGATGGCCAGCGTAAACGATGTCAGCATGAAGATGACCGCAGCCCACGTTGTTGCCTTCGTAAGCGCATTGGCTGCCGAACGCGGACCAAATGCCGTCTGGCTACCCATGCCACCGAAAGCTGCGGCAATGTCGGCGCTCTTGCCGCTCTGGAGCAGCACCACGGCGATAAGGAACAGGCAAACAACCACGTGGATGATGGTAATCAGGATGAACATGGATTCGTTATCTCATTTCGGCGCGCAACGCGCCAACCTGCTGAATATCGTCTATTTGGAACGCCTTCAGATAGGAGTTTATGGTGCGGAAGGCGGGACTTGAACCCGCACGCCTTTCGGCGCCACCCCCTCAAGATGGTGTGTCTGCCAATTCCACCACTTCCGCACTGGCACAGCCCTGGACGGAAACACACGCCTAAGGAACCGTTGCTCAAACTTCCAAAGAACACTGATGAGGCGAGCTAATTATAGCAAACGATGATGAGCTACGAAAGCCGCGACTCTCGCGCGCACTGGGGTAATAATTCTGAGCGCCTCTACGCAGCGCTCAGAATGTGATTCGTTCGGAAGCGAGCTACCACTTTATGATTGCCGAAAAAGAATCCGGCTTCAGACTAGCGCCGCCCACCAAAGCGCCGTCGATGTTCGACTGCTGCATGAGCGAATTTACATTCTCGGGTTTCACGCTGCCGCCATAGAGAATGCGCATGTTTTCGGCAAACTCCCGGCCGAACGCCTTTTCTGCTTCGTGCCGAATGACGGCATGAGCATCTTCCGCCATCTCCGCGGTTGCTGTTTTGCCGGTACCGATGGCCCACACGGGTTCGTACGCCACGCTCAACTTCGCGGCTTTTCGTGCAGAAATTCCCCGGAACCCGCGTGAACACTGGCGCTGCAAAACTTCTTCCGTCAGTCCTGCCTCTCGCTCCTCGATCACTTCGCCTACGCAAAGAATCGGGGCAAGTCCAGCCTCGAGCGCAACTTCTGTCCGGCGGTTCACCGTATCGTCAGTTTCGCCGAAGTACTGACGCCGTTCTGAGTGACCAAGGATGACAAACTCGCAGCCTGCGCCCACGAGCATCGCACCCGAGATTTCACCCGTGAACGCACCTTCCTTCTCCCAAAACATGTTCTGTCCGCCAACCTTAATATTTGTTCCGCGTGCCGCCTCGACCACCACAGCGATGTCGACATACGGAGGGCAGATGACAATCTCATCGCGGTCATGTCCCTTGACAAGTGGAATGAATGCCTTCATGAATTCGCGGGACTCGTCCGGAGTCTTGTACATTTTCCAATTGGCGGCGATGATCTTTTTGCGTTTCATGTCCTGTCTTTCCCGGGCCGGCCTTCAGGCTCGGCCTCAATGTGAATACGTTTACGATGTGTTGGGCAGCCACCATTTCCGCTACTTCTTGTCCGTCAATGCTTCCACGCCGGGCAGTCGCTTGCCTTCCAGGAACTCCAGCGAAGCTCCTCCACCGGTCGAGATGTGCGTGATGCGGTCCGCGACTCCTGCCTTGTGGACGGCCGCGACACTGTCTCCACCACCGACAATCGAAGTGGCTGTACCGTTGTCCGCGACCGCATGCGCGATCCTAGTGGTTCCAGCCGCAAACAGATCCAGTTCGAAGACTCCCATCGGCCCGTTCCACACGATTGTGCGTGCCTGGGCTATCTCGTTGGCAAAGAGTGCAGCACTCTCCGGGCCGATGTCGAGCGCCATCATGTCAGATGGAATCGCTTCGCCCTTACCGATTGCGCGGGGATGCGCGTCGGCAGATACTTTATCGGCGACCACGTGATCTACCGGCAGAAGAATACGAACGTTACGCTGCTTGGCCTCGCTCAAGAGTTCCGTCGCCAAGTCCAGTTTGTCGGTTTCTAGGAGTGATTTACCGATCTCCTGGCCCTGTGCCTTGAGGAACGTATAAGCCATGCCGCCGCCGATAATGAGCGCATCGACTTTGCCGAGCAGGTTGCGGATGACACCAATCTTATCGCTGACCTTGGCTCCGCCCAGGATTGCGATGAATGACCTCTCGGGATGCTGCATCGCCTTGCCGAGATACTCAAGTTCCTTTTCCATTAGCAATCCGGCCGCAGACTTCGCGACGTGGTGTGTAATGCCTTCGGTCGATGCGTGCGCGCGGTGCGCGGAGCCGAACGCGTCATTCACGTAATAATCGGCGAGCGTTGCAAGCTGCTTTGCAAACTCCTCGTCGTTCGCTTCTTCTTCGGGATGAAAGCGCAAGTTCTCGAGCAGCAGCGTCTGTCCGCGCTCGAGTTTACCGGCCATCTCTTCCGCCTGCATGCCGATGCAGTCGGGAGAAAATCCGACGTTCTGTCCTCGTCCGATCTTTTCATCGAGCAGGATGCGAAGGCGTTCGGCGGCGGGTTTCAGGCTCATCTGTGGATTCGGCTTGCCCTTGGGGCGTCCGAGGTGTGAAGCGAGGATGACCTTTGCGCCGTGGCGCAGGGCGTATTCGATTGTAGGCAGCGTTTCGCGTATGCGAGTGTCGTCCGTCACGCGTCCGTTATCAAGCGGAACGTTGAAGTCAACACGCATGAAAATGCGGTGATTGTTTAATGGCAGGTCACGAATGGATAGCTTCGACATCACGTTCACCCCTAGTCTGTCTGGCCCGGCAGGGCACCGGGATGGTTCGACACGTTGGCGCTTGAATGGCACAACGCCGGGCTGCTCATCTGAGACTCACTTGCTGCGGGAGCAAGCTGTGCGCCGGGGAGTGCCCCGGCGCCTCAGTCGATTACAGTCGATTAGAGACCCTTGCTGCCGATAAAGCCGATCAAATCACGTACGCGGCAGCTATAGCCCCACTCGTTGTCGTACCAGGAGATGACCTTCACGCAGTTGCCGGCAACGACGCGCGTCATCGGCGCGTCCACGATGGAGGAGCGCGGATCGCCGCGGAAATCCATCGAGACCAGCTCGTTCTCTTCAAATCCAAGATAGGGCGCGAGCGGCCCGGTTTCAGACGCCTTCTTCAACGCGGCGTTGACTTCTTCCACGCTGGTCTTCTTTTCCACGAACACAACGAGGTCGACCACGGAGACGTTAGGCGTAGGCACGCGCATGGCGAATCCGTCCAGTTTGCCCTTCAGTTCCGGGATGGCGAGATAAACCGCCTTTGCAGCGCCTGTAGAGGTCGGAATCATCGACAAGGCAGCGGCGCGTGCGCGGCGCAGGTCCTTGTGCGGGAAGTCGAGGATGACCTGGTCATTCGTGTAGGAGTGGATCGTGGTCATCGTGCCGGACTGGATGTTAAACGTGTCATTGATTACCTTGGCAATGGGCGCAAGGCAATTCGTCGTGCAGGATGCATTAGAAATGATGTTGTGCTTGGCGGCATCGTACTTGTCTTCGTTCACGCCCATCACGATCGTGATGTCTTCGTTCTTCGCCGGAGCGGAGATGATGACCTTCTTCACGGGACCGCGGAGGTGCTTCTTGGCATCGTCGGCGTTGGTGAAGCGGCCAGTCGATTCGACGACGACCTGAACGCCCTGCGATTCCCAATCGATTTTGGCGGGATCTTTCTCGGAGAAGACGCGAATCTTCCGGCCATCGACTTCGATCGAATCACCGGACGCAACAATCTTGTTCGGCAGGTTGCCGAGGATCGAATCGTACTTGAGCAGGTGCGCAAGCGTCTTGGGGTCCGTCAGATCGTTAACGGCAACGATTTCGATGTTCTGGTCCTGAAGTGTGGTGCGCAGAACGTTACGGCCAATGCGGCCAAACCCGTTAATTCCAACTTTTATAGCCATCTTGCCTCCATATCAGAATTGCAGAGCAGCACAACAGTACGCAGAAAAAAGAACAAAAAATCGTAGCACAAATCTGCGCATTCCACATGGAACACAAAAAGGGCCGCATTAATTCGCGGCCCTTTTCGGTGCTGCTGCATTTTCAATTATTCAGAGAAGCTTGTTTCGCGGCCGGTTCTCCCGCCAGGAACTGCTGCATAAACAGGATCGTCGAGTAGAACTGGAAGTCGGCATTCTTCTTCTTCCCGAAGCCGTGACCCTCATCTTTTCCAACGAGATACCAAACAGGCGTGCCGTTCTGCCGCACCGTTGAAACCATCTGGTCGGCCTCGGAGATCGGTACGCGCGGATCGTTCTTGCCCTGCACAACGAAGAGTGGCTTGGTGATGTTCTTCGCCATGTTGAACGGTGCCGTGCGTTCGAAATATTCGCGCATCTTCGGGTCGCGTTCGTCGCCATACTCGGCGCGGCGCAGGTCGCGACGGTACGCTTCCGTATTCTGCAGGAACGTTACGAAGTTCGAGATGCCAACCACGTCGAGTGAGCACGCGATGCGGTCGTTATAACGTGTTGCGATGGCCAGCGTCATGTGTCCGCCGTAGCTGCCGCCCGTCACCATCACGCGATTTGCGTCGAGATCGGGTCGCGTCTTGATCCAGTCCAGCAGCGCCTCGATATCTTTGTAAGTGCCTTCGCGAGCCATGCCGTTGTCGGCCAGCGCGAACGTCTTGCCGTAGCCGAGCGATCCGCGGACGTTCGGGAAGATGATGGCGACTCCTGTTTCATTGATGAAGTAGTTGCTGCGCCCCAGGAAACCGGGCCGCGACTGGCCTTCCGGTCCACCGTGGATATTAATGATCACCGGGCGCTTGCCCGCGAACTTCGCAGCATCCGGCATGTAGAGGAATCCGCTAATCTCTAGGCCGTCGAAACTCTTCCACTTGACCAACTCCGGCTCGGAGAACGTAAGCGGATTGAGGCCGCCGGTCTCGCTATACGTCCAGCGGTCGACCTTGCCCGCAGTGATGTCGAGCGAATACACGTCCGATGGAGAACGCGCCGAGGTAATCGAGAATGCGAGGTCGCGATTGTTTTCGTGCCAGTTAATGCCGCCAATGATGCCCACAGGCAGCTTCGGCAATGCGCGTTCCTTGCCGGCCGCCGTATCGAGCACATGCAGCACGCCGAGACCGTTTTCGTTCGTCGTGAAAGCAATCAGCTTGCGGTCCCACGAGAGACGTCCGCCTTCCACTTCCCATTTGTAATCGGTCAGGAAAGTCGGCTTCTTCGTCGCCAGGTCGATATACGCAATGCGCTGGAACTCACTCCCCTGATCCGTTGTGACGTAGATGCCCTTGCCGTCCCGGCTGAATCCAATTGCGTCGTACGAAATTTTTTCGCCACCCTTCGGTGTCAGCAGCGTCTTGTTTCCCGTTGCCACGTCCACCAGCCACAGATAGCTCTCGTTCACCGAGACATATTCCTCTGCCAGCAGCGTCTTGTCGTCCGGAGACCAGTCGGAAATACCCCAGCCACCGCCCTGGTTCTGTACCAGCAACCGGTCGCTGCTCTTGTTGCTCGGGTCGATGATGTAGAAGTCGAGATCGCCACGGCTGCGGCGCGTGGAACCGTACGCCACTCGATCGCCAGCATTCGCCCACGGCCCCATGATGTTGCGCGACTTGCCGTCGGTGAGCAGTGTGACGTTGCCGCTGGCCACGTCATACCGATAAAGCTGGAACCATTCGCCGCCGCCAACGTCCTTGCTGAAGACGAAGTAATCGCCCTTGTGCGGATGGTAAGCAGCCCCACCCGTGCGGTCGGGGAAGAACGTAAGCTGCATGCGCGCGCCGCCCGGCATCTTGATTTCGTGTATCTGGTTCACTTCCGCGAAACGGGTAGTGATCAGCATCTCGCGTTTTAAGGGATGCCAGTCGAGCGCCGCAGCCGCGCGCGATTCCGTGTACTGATTTGCTCGCTCGGCGATACTGGCCGGAACGGCCGGCACACCCTGAACGACAAGGTTCTCGTTTGGCACGACGACTTCTGTATTTTGTGCGAACGCAAGTGTGCCGGCCAGAATAAGACCAAGCACTGAAGCAAGTTGTTTCATGGCGGAATCTCCTCAGGAGGATGACATGCAGCGGCCTAAGAGATTACGTTGAGCAGCGCAGAAAGGCAACGGCAGTCGCCGAGTCGCGCCGGAGAAAGCGACGGCCCCGAGTCGTGCGCGGACCCGATTGCCGAGGCGCACACTAATGCCAGTGGAAACCCAAAACAAAAGCCGCCAGCATTGCTGACGGCCCAAATTGCTGACAAACTCGTGCGACGCGGAACACACAGTGGAGAGAAAAGTGTCATCCTGAGCGAAGCGAAGAACCTGCTTTGTGCTGCTGCTAAAAACAAAGCAGATCCTTCGGCCGCACCAAAAGCAGGCGCAACCTCAGGATGACGCATAGATTGGTGGATGACTTTGTCAGCAGCCTGATTCGCCAGCATTTGCTGACGGCTCAGATGCTGATAAACGGGAGCGTCATGTCGACCGGAGCGCCGAAGGCGCGGAGCGGAGACACCTTGTGTTCTCTTCCATGCGAACCGCGCCAGATTTGACGTTGAGAAGTACGGATCCGCAGGGACGTAAGTTCCTGAAATCGAACCACATGGATCCTATGAAGCGTTCATTTCTGTTGATATCTTTCCTCCGCGTTGATCGGTTGTGTGACAATGGCCAGCATGAACTCAAATCCTTTGGTTATTCTCATCGTTATCCTTGCTGCGGCGATCACATCTAGTGCCGCCGAGTTTCCAAAGTGGAAGCCACGAAATACTGTTGCTGTCGGGAGTTCTCCCCGAGTACTTAGCTATTCACCCGACGGTAAGCTGATTGCAGTTGGAGACGCTGACGGCAGTCTTAGGATCATTTCCGTTGATTCAGGATCGGTTGTTAAGTCCGCAGCGTCCGATTTGAAACCTCTCCTCGAAATACACTTCCTCGCGAAATCAGGACGGCTGTTGGCATGTGGTGGAGAAAACCAGGTTCAAGTGTTTTCGGCAACTAACTGGACCGTCGTTGCTCGGGCAGAGGGTATTCGCGCATGTGAAGTGTCCGAAGATGAGAACCTGCTAGTTGGAGGAGATGGCAAAAAGCAGGGCGAAGCATTAGTGCTCTGGGATCTCAGCGATTTGAAGCCTATCCGACCACTCTTCAGCAAAGGTGCGAGGCCAGTCGATCCGTCGTTCGCGAAGGGCGGACAAGTTGCGGTTTCTGTGTCACGCGTTCCTTATCTAGTCGATGTAGAAACCGGGCAAGCGACTAAGATTCAACAGGCCGGCGATACTGCGACTGCCGTGAAGATTGAGAAAGGCCAGGGGAATCAAGCTGCGTTGTCACTCGGCGCATTGCAGGATGATGATGCGCCCACCCATCGTGTCGCAGCGAGTTGGGATGGGGAGCTGGTCGCCTTGGGCCGCGGCTGGGCTGGTCAACCGGATTTCGTTGATGTTTGGGCCGTCTCAAATATGAAACGACTACTCAGGGTCAAAGAAGAGAACACCGGGACCGAAGCGAGCATTTCTTTCGACGATCAACTGGTGGCTGTCGGTTCTTCGAAGCCAGGTGACATTTCGATTTATCGGATCAAGGACAAGAAGAAAGCCACTCTACAAGGCAGCAATCTGTTTCAGTTCAATCCGAAGGTCCTAGAATTGGCTGTAGCCCAGGACGGAACGCTGTCGTTCTACGTCCCGGCGAAATGACCTATAGGCCTCGAAGCAACTGGATGAGGCGTACACGAATTTCAGTGGAAGTCTCAAAAGCAAAAGCCGCCAGCATAGCTGACGGCTTCTAAACTAATCACTATCCACTGATCGCTGGCTAGAACGGTATATCGTCGTCCGTGATTTCCGTCCCGCGTGCAGCTGAGGCACCCGCGTTGTCGTAGTCGGGCGCGCCTTGGTTGAAGTCGTTGGATGCAGCGCCGCGTGAGCGTCCGCCGCTGTAGCCGCCGTCTGCGCCTTCGGCGCCGGGTTTGCCGCCGAGCAGCACGAGTTCGTTGGCGACAACTTCCGTGGTGTAGCGCTTTGCGCCCGTCTGCTTGTCATCCCACGAGCGCGTTTGCAGGCGCCCTTCGATGTAAACCTTGTTGCCCTTTTTCAGATAGTCGCGGGCGATTTCGGCCAGCCGAGCCCAGACAACGATGTTGTGCCATTCCGTGCGCTCCTGCCACTCGCCAGACTTGTCCTTAAAATTCTCAGACGTTGCGATGGAGAAGTTTGCGACGGCCGTGCCCTGTCCGGTGAACTTCACTTCAGGATCTTTGCCGAGGTTGCCGATGAGGATGACCTTGTTAACGCTCTTTGCCATGAGGGCGCTCCTTAACTCACGCGTTCAGATGGGGCTCTTCGCGGGAAGATTGACAACTATATCAGAAGACGGCACATGGGCAGAAAAGACGCATTCGGCGAGATGTGCTGAGCCAGAATTCGCGAACCGGATTCCACGGGCACGATGGGTCTTGCGAGCATGCCGTGAGCGTGGGCGCAACCTGCTTCGCGAGCTACTTCACATCCGCGCGCGCCCGGATTGACTGCTCGGCCAGTGCCGCCTGCTCGCGCACGCTTGCGGGTATATCCGGCACGTCCTGAAGGTAGCGCGCGATGTTCGCAAGATCGCCGGGCTCCCCGATTTGGTAGAGCGCATGGAGAGCGGCATAGGCTTGTTCAGGTGCCGGATCGAGGGTGGCGACGGGCGTGCCGGGCGAGAGTTCATCGCCGGAGCGAACCTGAGAGCGCGAGACGCGTCCTGAAACCGGAGCAGGTACGTCGATTTCCGCATCGCCATTCCGCAGACGAGCAACGGGCTCACCGGCACGTACCAGCGTTCCTGTTTTCGCCGCCTTCACCACGCGGCCGCCCTGGGCAGCCAGCATGCGCACTGGTTCCAGCAGCAGCACGATCTGGTCGTGTCCGCTGCGGTCGCCGAACTGCACCAGCGAAAGCGCCGCGGCGGCGCGAACGTCGGGAGCGGAATCGTTCAGCATCCCGGTGAGCACGCGATGGAAATCGCCACGTTGCGTGTCTTGTCCCATGGCCCATGCCACTGCCACGCGAACGTGCTGGTCAGGATTCTTCGCAAGCCGGAACAGCTCAGGAGACCACTGCGACGTGGGACGATGCTCCCGTGTCGCTTCGCCAATCCTGCGTACGGCACTCTCCTGCATACGGGGATGCGCATCGTCGCGGATGTATCGCGAAATCTGCTGATCGGGATCCTGAAATGCGCCCCATCCTCCCCGCCAGAAGAATACCGAACCAAGCGCGATTACGAGGACCAGTGCAGCCCAAGCCATGCGAGCGGCACGAGAGAGGCCCTTCCTCGCCGGTATGGCGGGAGCCGTGTGAAAGTTGGTCACAGGCTCTGGGCCGGGTTTGTCGTCGGTCTGGCTGATGTGTGGAACGCGGCTTGGCTCTGGGCTCATGCCATTCCAGGACCTGAGTGCAGTCCTGCCTCACCCCGGTGTTGTCGCGCATATTACCTCAAATTGCCCGTGATTGGGATCACATGCGCGAGTGATAAGCAGGAAGGTGAGTTCCGCGCCCCCCTCAGGCGGCGAACAAGTGGTAGAGCATGAAATAAATCACTACGCCCGTTACAGAGACATACATCCAGACCGGATAGGTCCACCGGGCAATCGCGCGGTGCAGAGCGTAGCGTGCCCTCAGGGCGCGGGCGAGCGTCACCAGCACCATTGGCACAATGGCCGCAGCCAGCACTGTGTGGGTCAGCAGGATCGTGAAGTAAACCGGCCGCGACCATCCCTGCCCCTGAAAGCGAACCGACCCGACCTGCGCGTGGTAGTAGAGGTAGGAGACGAGGAAAAGGGAAGACGTGACCAGCGCGGTGACCATCGTCCGGCGGTGCGCGCCCATATTGCCGCGCCGGATGAACTGGTGTCCGACGAGCAAAAGGACGGCGCTCGTGCCGTTCAGGACGGCGTTCAGTGCTGGGAAAATTGCGAGTGCGTCGGACATGATTTGAGTTCGCGCGCTATCCCGTGTGAGGGCGCGCTTAATTCTTAGGCCGCAGGCTTCGTCGTGCGCCGATTCGCCACAGCAAACGCCAGTGTGAACATAATTGCCGTAAACACGCCGAGGATCGCGAGGCAGAAGTCAACCGGGAAATCCGGCGATGCCGAGGCTGGGAACAGCAGGGCGCGCAGTGCCTCCGTCCCGTACGTCAGCGGGTTGATGCGCATGACGATCCTGACCCAAAACGATGCGCCACTCAGCGGGAACAGCGACCCCGAGAGCAGCCATAACGGAATCAGGAAAAGGTTGATGATGGCGTGGAAACCCTGTGTGGAATCCATTGGCCATGCGATGGCGAAGCCAAGAGCCGTCAGCGAGAACGCAACCAGAAAGATCGTCAGCGCAATCAGCAACGACTGCTCAACTCCAAAATGCACGCCCATGAATGGAGCGAATATGAGGAAGATCAGCCCCTGAATTGTGGCCAATGTTGTCCCGCCCAGAATCTTGCCCAGCACGATGACGGAGCGGTGCACCGGCGCGACCATCACCGATTTCAGAAAGCCCTCGTTGCGATCTTCGATTACGGACATCATCGTGAAGATCGCGGTAAACAGCACGATCATGATTAGTGCGCCGGGGAAAAAGAAGGCCATGTAGTGCTGGTTCGTCGCGGCACCCTGGTTTCGAAAGGATGTACCGAACCCGGAGCCCATGACGATCCAGAACAGCACTGGTGACGCGATGATGCCAATAACGCGGCTCTTCTGACGATAGAAGCGCACAACTTCGCGGGACCAGAGTGATAGCACCGGCGTCAGGCTGAACGTCGCGCCTTCAACTGTGGGCGCTGTGAGAGCTGCAGTTTGCGTTGCCAAATCGGTTTCCTCAGTGCTTCTTTGCTTTGCGGCGTCCGGTAGTATCAGCGTCATCCTGCTGATCTTCTTCTGTCCAGAAGCGATGTCCTGTGCGATGGATGAATACGTCTTCCAGCGTTGGCTTGCTGATTGAGACTGCGTCAATCTCGCCGGGGAAAGCCTCCACCACGTCGGTGACGAAGCGATGCCCGCCTTCGCGCTCAATGCGAATCTTGTCGCCCACCACCGTCGCGGGGATTCCATAGCGCGCCTGGATGCGTTGAGCCAGTGCTTCTGGTTCGCGTGCTTCCAGCACAATCACGTCGCCGCCAATCTCGCTCTTCAGTTCGGCAGGAGTGCCCATCCCAACCAGCTTTCCCTGGCTCAGGATGGCCAGTCGATCGCACCGCTCGGCCTCTTCCATCAGGTGAGTCGTGACCAGCACGGTCACGTGTTCCTGTTCGCGCAGAATGTTGAGATATTGCCAGAGGTCGCGACGCGCACCCGGATCGAGTCCAGTAGTAGGCTCATCGAGCAGCAGCACAGATGGATGGTGCAGCAGACCTTTCGCCAGTTCCAGGCGGCGCTGCATGCCTCCGGAAAAAGTCTCAGCGCGTTCCTTCGCGCGATCCAGAAGCCCGACGCGGCCCAGCATCTCGCCCACGCGATGGCGAAGGGCATTTCCGCGCAATCCATATAGATGGCCGATGTGCGTCAGGTTCTCTTCTGCCGAAAGCTTCACGTCGATGCTCTGCGCCTGGAACACCACTCCTATCTCACGGCGCACGCCCGTCGGATCTGCCGCGACATCGTGTCCCTGAATGATGGCGCGCCCGCCGGTCGGCAGCATCAGAGTCGAGAGAATGCGGAACATCGTTGTTTTGCCGCTGCCATTCGGACCCAGCAAGCCGAATATCTCCGCATGACGGACGTCGAACGAGACGCCGTCCAGCGCGGTGCGATTCTCGTAATTGTGGCGAAGGTCCTGAACCTGTATGACCGCGGATGGTCTCGGGCCTGTAGATACGGCCTCGGACGATGATTGCGGCGCGGAGAAGGCTGGCATTCTGGAAATCACAGGCAATTCTACTTTAATCACAATTCGATGTTTGAACTCTGGAAACAAGCATGAAACCTGCACAGTAGCTATCGAGCGCAATGCACCTTAAGCCGCACCGTCGATCATCATCAACGCGAACAAAAGAGGTAAATAAAACACCGTCGCCTGGAGCAGTTGCCGCGCCTGCACTTTCGACGATGGGTCGGAGGGTGCGAGTTTCGCCTGCCAGATGCGCAGGCTGAAGCGGAACAGAACCATGCCCAGCAAAAGCGCTCCGGCGAAATACACCTTGCCTGCCATTCCTAGAAGCGTGGGAGCGAGCGTCGCAGGAATCAATGCCACCGAATACAGCAGGATGTCGCGCGCCGTAGAACGTCCGTCCTTCTCCACGACGGGAAGCATTCGTATCCCGGCTCGCTCGTAGTCTTCGCGATAGAGCAGTGCGATGGAGTGGAAGTGCGGGAACTGCCAGAAGAACACGATTGCGAACAGTACAACGGCTTCCCAATCCAGTCGCCCGCGAATCGCCGTCCATCCCAGTAGGGGAGGCATCGCGCCGGGGAAGGCGCCGACGAATGTACAAATAGGCGCAACTTTCTTCAAGGGCGTGTAGGCAGCCAGGTAGACGACAGACGTCGCAAATGTAAGCGATGCCGTAAGCAGATTCGTTGCAATCGCCAGGTACATCGAACCGCCGAGAATCATCAGCAGGGAAGCGATGCTGGCATGTGCCACGCTCATGCTGTGCGTCACCAGCGGACGCCTTGCGGTGCGGCGCATCAGCGCGTCGAGGTCCCGCTCCAGCACCTCGTTCATCGCGGCCGTCCCGGCAGAGACCAGTCCAATCCCGAGCAGTGCGTGCAACAAGGTCCAACTCAGCGACGCCACGTCTGACTTCAATGCGGCGAAGTAACAACCGCACCACGCAGTCACGATAATCAGCGTCGTTACGCGTGCCTTGATTAACTCCGAGTAATCGCGCGCCAGCCTTGCGGTTCCGCCACGGCGTACGGTTTGGGCACTCGAGGGTGTCGCTATTGTTTGTGTCACGCTGCTCATGCGATCACGGCCTTCGGTGTCGTTCTCACGGTCTCCTCATGCTTCGCGGCCATGTGACGCCGTGCCTGTACGGCAAGCACCACGCTTGTGGCCAATAGCAGCGCACCAATGGCAACATGGGCTACCGTCGTAGCGACCATGCTCTCCAGTGGCTGCGGCGCATCTTTGTTCCACTCGACGCGAGTAAGATAGGCGCCGAAACCAAGCGATATCTGCGACACCAGCAGGAAAAGCACCGCCAGCGCCGGCCGTCGAAGCTGCTCGATTTCCGAGTGACGCGACAGGACGCGGACTACGGTCCACAGCAACAGGATCGTCACAATGCAGGCGCTCACCAGGTGCGGCACCAACTTCATGCCGTTGTGCCGAAACGCCGCGCCCAGGATCAACTGCACGTACACTGCGGCGACAGACAAAGTCGCTAGAATATTCAAAGTCGGGCGTTCAGAACTCACGATTGTCCGCGGTTCGGCTTCCACCCAGCGGCGTCCGGTGAACAGAGCCATGCATACTAAGATGCAAAAGAATGTCTGCGCCAGGGTTGCGTGCGCTGTCGAAACAGCCGGCGGCAAGTAGAACAAGACTGTGATCCCACCCAGGACGCCCTGCGCGATGACGGTTCCGAGCGCTGCCCAACCCAAGGCACGCATCCACCGGCGCCGGTCAACCTTCTGTGTCCAGACCGCGAGAATGATCGTTAGCAACCCGATGAACTGGGCGATCATTCTATGTCCGTGCTCAAACTTGACTCCCCCGACCATCGGGGGAATGCGGTAGAGTGAGCCGAACGAAGTCGGCCAATCCGGCACGGAGAGTCCTGCATCGTTGCTTGTTACCAGCGCGCCTGCCGCAATCAGCAAAAAGGTCATGAATGCCGTAAACCACGCAAAACGGTGGTGCGCAGCGTTGAACGGGGTCGTCAAGGATTTCGTAAGAAACTCCTTAGTTCGCGCAAGGGCAGCTTGCAATAGATTGCTTACATTTATGCGACGTCTGCGGGAAGGGAATTGCTGCCCGCCTCGGTACCTACATGGCCGTCGCCCCACAGCGACACCATGTACCTGGTTGTAATAGTCCAACTGAAAGATGCTCCAGCCTAGCTGCCCGATTCAGAAAAGCTGAACTCTGCAATTGCGTCCTTTTTCGGCGCAACTGTGATCTGCTGTTCCTGCTCACCAAGGCGCTCGTGAACAGCGGCTAGGGTGTATGTACCCGGCGGCAGTCCCGCGATCTCGAACTTCCCGTCCTTGTCGGTCACCGCAAAAAATGGGTGTGGCAGCACGCTTATATACATCCTCATCCAGGGATGCTGGTTGCACTTCAGCGGCAACATGATTTCGGATGCCGAAAAGCTGGTTCGGAGCGGCTCTGCCTTCGGTCCCTGTGACCGGTTCCACTCCTTGTTCCCGTTCTGCTTCGGCGTGGGATGGACGTTGTGCATGGCATTATCGCTGTTCAGGATTGTGACTGGCTGGTTCACCATCACCGCCAGCACGTGCGGATGGTAGCGACAACCGCTCTGGTCAATGATGGCTTCCGCCTTTGGCGTCTCAAAGGTGTAATTCCCAAGTCCTGCTTTGACGTAAACCAGGGTATTAGCCAGTTTGCCGTTGTCTACGACGACAGACTCCGACTGCTGTGCTTTGGCGCCGCAAGCAGGATCCATACTCATGTCGATCGCCGTTGCCTTCGGTGATCCTGCAAACTTGACGACTCCTCTGAGGGTCGCGGCGGTTGCGGGATCGATTTTCATAGCGGGCGCTTCCGCCTTCGTCTGTTGCTGCTGGCTCGCCTGCTGGCCGTTGTTGCTGCAACCTGCCGCAAACACAAGCACGCTCGCGCAGAGCATAGCCACCGGAGTAAACCTCATCACCAAGTACCTCCTAATGACATCAGAGCCGTCCCCACAAACACGGTATCTTACATCGACCCAAGGTCATCAAGACCCGTGTCTTCGAGACAAAGTCGCGGATACAAAGTCGCGCTGCCGCCCGACGAGTCCCGACGCAAGCAGAAAGGGCACGGCGATAAGCCGTGCCCTGAACGCCGTGCCAAGCCGGACTACACTTCCTGTTCCTGTCGATCCGTAGTGGGGACAAAGGTTTCCATGGCGGCAATGATTGCGTCCGCGAACTCACTCGTGCCGGCGATACCACCCATGTCACGTGTGATGTGCGTCTTCTCGCCATAAACGACTTCCAGCCCATGACGAATTTTGTCGGCGGCATCCTGCTCGCCGAGGTGGCGCAGCATCAGCACACCCGAGCGCAGAATCGCCGTCGGATTTGCAATGTCGCGCCCCGCGATGTCCGGCGCGGAGCCGTGAACCGCCTCAAAGATGGCGCACTCGTGGCCGATGTTCGCACCCGGCACCAGGCCCAGACCGCCGACGAAAGCGGCGCAGAGGTCACTGATGATGTCGCCATAGAGATTCTCGAGCAGCAGCATGTCGTACTGGTATGGATTCGTGACCAGTTGCATGCAGGTGTTGTCCACAATGTGCTCGCCGTACGTGATTTCGGGATAGTCCTTCGAAACGTTGCGCGAACAGCGTATGAACAAGCCGTCCGAAAGCTTCATGATATTGGCTTTGTGGATGGCATGAATCTTCTTCCGTCCGCGTGCACGGGCGTATGCAAAGGCCCACTTGGCAATGCGCGTAGAGGCCTTCTCGGTGATGATCTTCAGGCTTTCAACGACTCCCGGCACTACTTCGTGCTCGATTCCCGAATACAGTCCCTCCGTGTTTTCGCGAACGATGATGAGGTCCACGCCCGGGTAGCGAGTTGGAACGTTGGGCAGGTTGCGGATCGGGCGAAAATTGGCAAACAGTTCGAAGTGCTTACGAAGCTGAACGTTAATACTCGAAAAGCCGCCGCCGATCGGCGTGCTTACCGGTCCCTTCAACGCGACGCGAGTGCGCTCCACCGACTCCAGCAGTTGGTGCGGGAGATACTCGCCGTACTTCTCAAAAGCTTCAGCGCCGGCCTGGTACGATTCCCACTCGAACTTCACCCCGGTCGCTTCAAGAATGCGAACTGCTGCCCTCGTAACTTCCGGGCCAATGCCGTCGCCTGGAATCAGCGTAACTTTGTGCGTCATCTGTACGGATCCGTATCTTTCTTACTCGTGTGTTTGGTGGACGGGAGTCTTAGTGTCCGGCCTTGGCTTTCACGGGCCCCGCCAGCCTGGCTGCCGCGTCGCGGCCTTCCTTGCTCTTCAGCAAATCCTGCAATTCGGACATGAACTCCTGCACGTCCTTGAAGTCGAGATACACCGACGCAAAGCGTACGTACGCGACTTTGTCGATGTTCTTCAGGCGATTCATAATGAGTTCGCCCACTTCGCTGGTCTTGCGCTCGCGTTCCGCCGAATCGATCACGAAGGCTTCCGCTTCGTTTACGATCTGCTCCAGCTTGCCGATTGAGACAGGCCTCTTTTCGCACGCTCGAAGCAGGCCGTTGAGTACCTTCTGGCGGTCGAACTTCTCACGGCGACCATCCTTCTTGACCACCATGTACGGAATCTCGTCGATACGCTCGTAGGTGGTGAAGCGCTTCTCGCACTTCAGGCACTCGCGGCGACGGCGAATGGACTCGCCTTCCTTGCTCTCTCGCGAGTCAACGACTTTGTCATTTTCAAAGCCGCAAAAAGGACATTTCATGGGTATGACCGTGATAATTCGGCGTCTTGCGACGCCGCTTGATAACTGATTTGAACTGATTGTATCAGGCGTGAAAGCCACAGGCGCGACGCGGAACCACGGCAGTCACGCTCGCCGGATGCCTGGTATTTCTACTGCTTTATGTGCTCGATGTGTTCGCTCTCGGCGGAAATCTCCCGCAGCGAAATGCGTTCGCGATGCGCGAGAAGGAGTCCCATGGGCGTCACCGAAACGAACGTGATCAGCCAAAGCATGATGCCGCAGCTCACCGCCAATTCCTTTGGAACGTCGAAGACATGCGATGAGAGGATGCCGATAACGGCGAGCTGGGAACCTCCACCCACGCCCGGCAATTGCACGATCGATCCGGCCATGCTGGCGGCCATCACCAGGAGCATGTCAGGAAACTGCATTTCATGCAGCGCCATGGCCTCAGGCGTAGCCGGGTAGGCATGAGTCACCTGCCAGTACGCTCCGGCAATCATGAGCCAGATTGCGGCAGAGAGCGCCAGTACGGCAAAGAACGAACGCGCATCGGCAATTGTGTGCAGCCCGTCGCCAAATGAGGTCACTTTCGTACGTGCAGTTTCGGCAAACTTCTTTGAAATCGGGCGCAGGATTGCCTCTGCAACTGCGGCGATCCTCTCAGTCTTCCACCAGATCGCGAACACAAGTACGGCGATCACGCTGACGCCACCTAGAAGTGTTATTCCACCCTGTTCGATTTGCGGGAACTGCTTGTACTTGTACCCGAAGATGGCCAGGTTCACGCCAAGAAGCAGCGCTACTGTGCCCATGTCGAAAACTCGCTCTACCGCCCACACGGCAAGCTGCGAAGAGAAGGTCAGATCTTCCTTGAGAGCAATGAGGTAAGGACGAACGAACTCGCCAGGGCGCCCCAGTAATGCCAGTCCCGTGAAACCTATATATTGCGAAGATACAAGGCGTTGCGTGGAAACTTTTTTCGTCGGATTGAGGAAGATCTTCCACCGCAGAGCTCGCAGCAGGTAAACGGCGTAAATCAGCACGACAGCGCTCAGCAACATTCCAATATTCAGGCCTCGTGTCTGACGCCAGAATTCGCGCCAGTCGAACGTTGTCCAGGTACGGAACTGGAAGTAAACGAGGATTCCGAGAACCGCGACAACAATGGCCGTAGTGAGCGCGTGTTTCTTGTTCATCTTGGAATGTGCACCCGTGAGTGGAACTCACAAGGTATATGAGGCGGGCGAGAGGGTCAATCACGGTCGTGAGTTGAGTGGGCAACTCCGCCGACCATCAACCGGCAGGATGGGTTCCTGCGCCTGAGTCGGCTGTTCGGACGCGTGGGCGCGCGGACGGTTTGGCCGCAGGCTTTGCTGGCGCCGTCGTCGGCTTCGCAGCTGACTTTCGCTTGTTGTAGTCCCGTATGATTCCGGCAACGTAAGCCCGCGTCTCCGCATACGGAGGCACGCCGCGGTACTGCTCCACCCGATGTGGTCCTGCATTGTAGGCGGCGAGTGCTTTCACGGCATCGCCTTTGTAGAGGTTCAGCAACTCGCGGAGATACCGCGTGCCGCCATCGATATTCGATGCCGGATCGAAGCTATCCTTCACGCCCAGCATGCCAGCCGTGGCGGGCATCAATTGCATAAGCCCTTGCGCGCCCTTTGGCGACACGGCCTTCGGGTTGAAACCGCTTTCGCGACGGATGATGCTATGGATGAAATCAGCGTCAATGCCTGTAGCATCGCTTGCGGCGGTGACGTGGTCGTGGATTTCTTTCGTGCGGAGTTGGGACGGCTCTGCCTCAGCCGGCACACTGTTGTCGTGCTCGTATCCGATGACCTGATCGGTAGCGACGTCCACAAAGCCTGCTTCAGTCGCTCCTAGATAAAGACGCGTCGTAGCCCCTGAAATCTCATGCCTCTCATGGCGGATGCTGAACCCGTTACGCAGATGTGCGAATTCCGCAGCTGCGCTGGGAAGCGCAAGTACGCCGACCAAAGCCACGATTTGGGAAATCTTCTTCATCAAAGCCGAAATCATTAGCGCCGAAAAAGGAGTTCTATCCCAGTATGCGCTCCACCGCCGCCGCTACGCCGCTCTGTTCGTTGCCGAGCGTGACCGTCCAGCCAGTGCGTTTCAGGTCCTCGCACGCATTCCCCATGATAACGGGATGTCCAGCGAATTCGAGCATTTCCACGTCGTTGTAGTTGTCGCCGATGGCCATCACTTCTTCCCGCCGGAAGCCGCGATGCGTCGCCCAGCGTTCCAGCGCATGGCCCTTCGAGCAGCCCTGATTCAATACATCTACAATGCAGAGATTGCGTGCATCGTATTGCGTTTTAAGAACCGTCACATCCGACGCGCGTTCCCACTCCATAAGGAATTTCTGGGCGGCTTCCATCCGGTCGATCGTGCCGCAGAACATCGACTGAATGGGGTCCGTCGTGATGGCGCGCTCGAGCGGTCGCACGTACTCGATGTACTCGGAATTCTTCTCCATCCAGCGCTGGATGGATTGATTTAGCTCTTCCGCGCTCTCGACCACCAGCGCGCCACGCACCTCGCGATCGAAGGTAAGCACCGTGTTGCCGCGGAAATCGCGCATGTGCCGGACTAATCGCAGCGCCGTTTGGCGGGGCAGCAGGTCGCGATGAAAGAGTTCGCCGTTACTCGACCGCGTCACCGCTCCATTGGAACTGATGAGAGTGACATCGAACCCGAGCATCTGCGCGACAGGAAGCGCGAACAAGTGCCGTCGCCCCGTCACCAGGGCAAGCTCTACCCCCTGTGCGTGGGCGCGGGCCAGCGTTTCCAGGTTGGACGCTGAGATCTGGAAGTGCGGGTCCAGCAGCGTGCCATCGATGTCAATCGCGATCAGGCGGATGCGCAGCTTCACGGGCCGATTCTAGCACCCGCGCTCCCGTCGCCGCCCGAGCCTTCGTACAGGAAGGCGTAGGGAATTTCGGCTTTGTTGGTCTATCATGACTCCGCTCATGTTAGGCGGATTCTTTTCTTACGGTATCTATGGCATCGTGTTGATGGCGTTGGCGCTCATGCATTTTGTGCGCAAACGGCCAGACACGTATTGGCTTTACATCATCCTCTTCCTCGGCCCGCTCGGCGCGCTCGTGTATCTCGCTGTCGAAGCACTGCCGGAGTTGCGCGATCCCGGCACTTTCAAAATCTTCCCGCGCCGCCGCCGCATCAAGGAATTGGAATTGACGGTTCTGGAGAACCCTTCGGCAGGGAACTACGAAGAACTCGGCCAGCTATACCTTGATGACGGCAAGTGGCAGAGGGCACGCGCCGCCTTCGATCGCTCCATCTCGTCGAGGACGGATTCGGCCGATCCCTTTTACCGGCGCGCCATCGCCGAAGTCGAACTCGGGGACTTTACCGCCGCCGTGCCTGATCTTGAGCGCGCCGTCGCCGCCGACCCCAAGTACGATTTCCACCGCGCCGCAGGCCTTCTGGCATATGCCTACGCACGCACCGGTCAGCCAGCCAAGGCCGAGGCCATGTTCGGCGATGTAATTCGCCTCTCTACCTTGACAGAGTCGCAGTATCACTACGCAGAATTCCTCGCCGAACAGGGCAGGAAAGACGAAGCACGCGAGTGGACCGAGCGCATCCTGGCAAAACGGGCGACCATGCCCGGCTTCCAGAAGCGCCGTGATCGTCCGTGGTTCCGCCGTACGAAGGCGCTACTCGGAAAGCTAAAATAGCCATTCGGTATGCCCTTGAATAGTTGAAGTAAAACCTCATATCTCATAGGACTCGACTATGGCCAAAATCTCCTATCTCGAATGTTCCCGTTGCGGCGAGCGCCTGAATGCCAACGAGCCGCAGACGTTGTGTACCAAATGCGCTGGACCTCTCTACGTCCGGTACGATCTGGCTCTGGTTGCTCGCTCGGTCACGCCTGAAGTCATCGCGCATCGTGCGCCTGATATGTGGCGCTACAAGGAAGTTCTCCCCGAGGCTGCCCCGGTCACGCTTGGCGAGGGCTTCACGCCGCTGCTGAAAAGCCGGAACGACGAAGGTGTCTGGATAAAGGATGAGGGCCTTAACCCAACCGGTTCGTTCAAAGCGCGTGGACTCGGAATGGCCGTCACTATGCTCCGCCACTACGGTGTGAAGAAGGTCGCCATCCCTTCCGCGGGAAACGCCGCTAGCGCGCTCGCTGCCTATTGCGCCGCCGCCGCCATCGAGGCACACATCTTCATGCCCCGGGACGTACCCATGGCGAACCGCGTCGAGTGCGAGGCCTACGGTGCGAAAGTTACCCTCGTTGATGGCCTTATTAGCGATTGCGCCCGTATGGTCGCGCAGGGCAAAGAGACGCAGGGCTGGTTCGATATCTCAACCCTCAAAGAGCCCTTCCGCGTGGAAGGCAAAAAGACGATGGGCTACGAGGTGGCGGAGCAGATGGGTTGGACGCTGCCCGACGCCATCATCTACCCGACCGGCGGTGGCGTTGGCCTGATCGGAATGTGGAAGGCCTTCGACGAAATGGAAGAGATGGGCTGGCTGAAATCGCCAAAAGGCTTCCGCCCCAAGATGATTGCCGTGCAGGCTGCCGGTTGCGCGCCCATCCCCAAAGCCTGGGACGAACACAAACCCGCCTCCGAAATGTGGCAGGGCGCCCAGACTCTGGCGAGCGGCCTTCGCGTGCCTAAGGCCTACGGCGACTTCATCGTGCTGGACGTAGTAAAGAAAAGCAGCGGTACCGCAGTGGCCGTCACCGACGCAGAGATCATGGACAGCGTCAAAGAGTGGGCGCGACACGAAGGCATCTTTGCAGCACCCGAAGGCGCCGCCGCCCTGTCCGCCTATCGCAAGCTACGCGCGACCGGCTTCCTCAAGGCGGCTGACAAGGTCGTGCTTTTCAATACCGGCGCAGGCAACAAGTACATTGACGTTGTCGCCGAGTTTTTTGGCATGAACGATAATGCCGCCAAGGAACTCCCGAAATCACGCAGCATCGGCGGCATCATTCAGCCATACTAGAGAACACTGTTGTCAGTTGCCGGTGCCCAGTTGCCAGCAAGTGCTGGTGTTCGCTGGCAACTGGCAACCGGCAACCGGCTACTACTCATGACTGATCGCCTCTACTATCACAATTCGTTTCTCTATGACTTCGTCGCCGCTCTCGAAGAGACGCGCGCACTTGCAGATGGACGCACCGCTGTCGTGCTCGATCGCACGGTGTTCTACCCCACCAGCGGCGGGCAGGTATCCGATACCGGTTGGCTTGAACTTGAGCCGCTTGAGGTCGCACGCGGATATTTCCTGCCAAAGTTGCGCGTCGCCGACGTTGCGGAGGAAGACGACGGAACCATCCTCCACGTCATTGAAGGTACATTGCCTTCCGATGTGAAGGCCGGGGCCGTTCGCGTGCGCGGCTTCATCGACGTGGATCGCCGGCGCGACCACATGCAGCAGCACTCAGGCCAACACGTTCTCTCGGCAGCTTTCCTTGAGATGTTCAATGCGCCCACCGTTTCGTTCCACATGGGGAACGAGAGCTGCACGATCGATCTCGACTGCAAGTCACTCTCCGCCGATCAGGTGCGCAGAGCCGAGCAGCGCGCGAACGACATCGTGCTCGAAGATCGCGCCGTATCCATGCGCTTTGTTACGATTGACGAAGCACGCCAGTTGGGGCTGCGCAAGATTCCGCCAGCCGAACGCGACCAACTTCGGCTCATCGACATAAGCAATTTCGACCTGTGCGCCTGCGGCGGAACGCACGTCAAGAGCACGGGGCAGATTGGTGCCATCCTGTTGCGCAAAGTCGAAAGAGTGAAGCAGGGCGTACGCATCGAGTTTGTCTGCGGCACCCGCGCCGTACGCCATGCGCGCAAAGACTACGAGACGCTCACCGAAGCCGGCGCGCTCTTCTCCACGCACATATGGGAAGTTCCCGCGCAGATCGGCAAGCTGCTTGACGACAACAAGTCTGCTGCCAAGGTCCGCCATAAGCTGCTGGAAGAGATCGCGGAACTCAAGGCGGTGCAGTTGCTAGCCGAGGCACCGCGCGCCGCAGCGCCGGATAGCATACGCGTTGTCACGCAGGTATTCCCCGATCGCGACATGGCATTCGTCAAACTCCTGGCACAGAAGATGACTGCGTCAGCCAATGTGGTCGCGCTGCTTGGTGCCGGCGAAGGCCAGGCGGCGATGGTGTTTGCGCAATCACCTGGTCTCGGCAATGACATGGGTTCCCTGATGAAAGATGCCATGGCCGCGTTAGGCGGACGCGGAGGCGGCAGCAGGGACCTGGCGCAGGGTGGAGTCCCCGACGGCAACCGTCTGGAGCAGGCAATCCAAGCGGCAGCAGCGAAGGTCGCGGGGCGCTAAACGGCTATACTGGCAACTGGCAACCGGCCACTGGCGACTGTAGTTTTGGACCAAAAACTCATTCTCATCACGCTGCTGATCAAGCTGGGCGTCTCCGCGGCTGTTAGCAGTGTGCTCGCGCGCTCGCGTCGTTTTCGCGTCCTGCTCTTTCGCGAAGAGCGCACGTTTTCCGAGAAGATTGAAATGGTGCTGCTCATGGGCGTTCCTTTTGCGCTCGGGGTGGTCGTTCGCGGCACGGTCAAGAACTTCATCGCCGCCGACGTCGCATTTGAGAGTTGTATCCTGATGGGCGTTATCGCTGGCCGCACTGCCGGCGTCGCGGGTGCGCTGCTGGTCTCGATGCCATCGCTTGCTCTGCATGAATGGGCTAACCTGCCGCTGAACGTAATCGCTGGGCTATCTGCCGGCATGCTGCGTAACTTTGCTCAAGATCGCGAAGCCATCTGGTCATTCTCTCCGCTGTTCGACCTAAGCATCTATCGTTGGATTCGGCGCACGATCGCCAAATCGTTTATTGACTGGCAGACATCCTTCTTCCTGCTCATCCTGGGTCTTCAGTTGATGCGATTCGAAGTTAAGGATGCGTTTCCGGCTTACACGTTCGAACTCGATAGTCCTAACTGGGTAATCCGCGCTGCAATCTACGGCACTACGGTTATGGCGGTGGCCATCGCACTGAAGGTGCTTAACAACACCCGGATCGAGATGAAGCTGGAAGAGCAGGAGCGTCTTCTTCTGCACGCCCGCATGGAGGCCCTTCAGAGCCAGATCAATCCGCACTTCCTGTTTAACACCCTGAACTCCGTCTCCTCACTTGTTCGCTTCGACCCTGATACAGCGCGCGAGATGATCCTCAAACTGGCCAATATCCTGCGGCGACTGCTCCGAAAGGGGGACTCTTTCGTCGAACTGCGGGACGAACTGGCCTCTATTGACGACTATCTCGATATCGAAGTCGTTCGCTTCGGGTGCGACAAACTGAAGGTGAACAAGGAACTGGAGCCGGAAACCCTCGGGGTCTTGGTGCCAAGCATGATCCTGCAGCCGCTCGTGGAGAACTGCATCAAGCACGGCCTGAGTCCGAAGATAGAAGGCGGCAGCATCCACTTGCGGAGCAGAATGTTCAACGGCATGCTCGTCGTCGAGGTGGAAGACGACGGCGTCGGCATGTGCGACGGTGAGCCTGCACTGCCTCTTGGGACCGGCATCGGCATGGCCAATATCAAGGAAAGACTTGAAGTGTTATATAGTGACGCCGCACACATGGAAGTGGAGAGCCATCCCGGACGGGGAACTCTCGTGCGCCTTGCGCTCCCAGTGCCGCAATCGGATGAACTCAGCGCCGGGATTTACGAATCGCGCTCCAGCACCTCGCGATAAAACTGCTCGTATTTTGGAATGATTTTCGTTGCGCAGAAGCGTGACTGCGCCGTTGAACGTGCCCTTTTGCGTACCTGCTGCAGCTTCGCATCGTCTCCCAGTACTTCGATTGCGCAGCGGGCCATCTCTTCGACGTCGCCTACGTTTGCCATGTAGCCGTTGCGCCCTTGCTCAATCAGTTCCGGCACTCCGCCGACATTCGTCGCAATCGGAACCACCTCGCACGCCATTCCTTCCAACGCTGCCAGTCCAAACGATTCCAATTCGCTCGGCAGCAGCATTACATCGGCAACTCCAATTTTTTCGTGCACGCGGTCCTGCTTGCCCATAAAGAGAACGCGGTCGTGTATGCCTTTCTTCATCGCCAGCCACTCGGCCTTCGAGCGGTCAGGCCCATCGCCGATCATGACCAGGCGCGCGGGAATCTTCTTCAAAACGCGATCGAATATCTCGATGACGTCGGTCACGCGCTTCACCGGCCGGAAGTTCGAAAGATGTGCCAGGATGCGCTCGCCATCCTGCGCGAATTCGCGACGGCGTTCGACAGCATCAGGCTCGCGACGATACAGATCGCAGTTCACGAAATTGTGGATGACTTCGATGTGATGCTTGATCTCGAACTCTTCCAGCGTCTTCTGCTTCAGATAACTCGAAATGGCTGTAACGCCATCGGACTGCTCGATCGAAAATCGCGTGATCGGAAGATAGGAGTGGTCGAGGCCGACCAGCGTGATGTCGGTGCCGTGTAGCGTCGTGACGAATGGAAGCTTGCGCGGCTTAGCTCCGTTGCCGAAGGCAAGCATCTGGCGTGCGAGCATGGCACTCACAGAGTGCGGAATCGCATAATGTACGTGCAGCAGATCGAGTTCATAGATCTCCGCCACCTCGGCCATGCGCGTTGCCAGCGCCAGGTCGTACGGCGGGTATTCGAAGAGCGGATAACGCGAAACCTCCACTTCGTGGTAGTGGATATTTGGATGCGGCTCCGTAAGCCGTATCGGCTCCGAGTAGGTGATGAAGTGAACCTGATGTCCGCGTTGGGCGAGTTCAATGCCGAGTTCCGTGGCGACCACACCGCTGCCGCCGTAAGTTGGGTAACAGGTAATTCCTATCCGCATATACGGTCTTTTCGTTAGCCTTGGAGTGCAACTTCGTATTGGATATCCCGAACTGCCCGAAGATTCAGAAGCAGGAGCACCCTGGCAGTCTTAAATGTTTGCAAGATCGTGATAACTGATTAGCTCAATGCCGTAGCGCTCGAGAATCTCACGGGCGGCGGATGAAGTCAGAACCTGCAATTCCGTGGCTCGGGACCAAAGCAGCCGTGTGCTTGCAAGCGCCAGCTCTGCATCGTTGTACCCAGGATGACAGACCAGCTCCCACGTACCCTCAGGCATGGCGGCGATGATCACTTCCAGCAGTTGCTCGCTGAGCACTCCCGTTACCACCACTCCAAGGCTGCCGTCGGTTGTGCGCAGACCGTAGTCATTCACTAAGCGCTGAAATGGCCGCAGCCAGCGCCGAAGCACTGCGACTTCCGCATATCGCGTCCACAAATTGCGACTGGTCACAAGTAGTCGTAACGGCAAGGGCCTAGCGCTCTCGAACGGATTCCGCACCGCTCGTATGCCGCACGCCTGCGCAGCCCTCAGTAGCGGTCGCACGACGCCGGGGAACATATGCGCGTGCTTGTGCGCGTCGAAATGGCTAAGCCGCACGCCGGCATTCTGCAATTTGCGGAATTGCGCCAATGCCTCAGCTTCAATCTCGGCTTCCGAAATCTGCTTACGAATTGCCGCCATCGCAAAGTCACCGAGCTTGCGGCGTAAGCTTCCGTTCGCGGTCAGCGTGGGCAAAGAAGAGGGTTGCAGGCAGGGCGTGCCATCCACCAGCACCACATGGCAGCCAATGCTCAATCGATTGTCAGTGGTGATTTTGCCAGCCAGCGCAACAGCTTCCTCGAAGCGCGCGCCCGTAGCCATCAAAGTGGTGGAGGTCACGACTCCACGCTCGTGACATTCAACAATGGCCCTGTTCACGCCCGCCGTCAGACCGAAGTCATCCGCATTTACGATCAAACGCTTCACGCGACGAAGTTTAGCAGGTGCTCCGTCACTGGCGTGCTAAGACGACGCCTGATAGACGAGGTCTGATCTCTGGAAACACCTTGAGATTACGAAGAGCAGATGCTCCGGCGCAGCAAAATACGGCGCATCGTCAGCATGAGGTGTCGTTGTTCGCTTCCACTATGCGGAGCGGGCTGGCTCCTCTGCCGGCGTTTCACTCTCGCCGAGATAAAGCCTGATCTTATCCAGGAGGGCAGGGAAGAGTTCTTCCTTTTGGAGGCAGGCGTTCACGTCCTGGCCACCGTCAATCGGACCGTATCCGGTGACGATGATGACCGGCACGCCGGGATTGTTTGCGTGTATCTGCCGTGCCAGTTCAAGGCCGTTCATGCCTTCCATGCGGAAGTCGGTCACCAGGATATCGAATTTCTCGCGGCTGAATTTGTCGAGCGCGTCTGCGGCGTTGTAGGCACAAACAGCGCGATAGCCCTGCATCTGCAGAATTTCGCAACTCAGTCGCGCCAGTACTTCGTGATCGTCAACAAAGAGGACGGCTTTCATTCCGACACCTGCGAGGAAGGTAGGGCTAGCGCCACGGGTCTACATCGACTAGCCAGTCTGTTTGTTTCGGCAGAAGTCAGAAAAGATGCCTATGCACGGAATATTCACTGACTCAACGCTCGGAATTCGTGCAATCGCATCCGCACAGGTGCAGTTGCGCCCTTCAGTTCGGTCGCTCAGTACGCTCACGCGAAGCCGTTGCGTCTCACTCTCCTTCATCCCGGATGAGCAAAAGCCCTCCAGGTATATGCCAGAAAATTTCTATCGAACGGGTCGCAAGCGTTGTTTGACGAAAACCTTAGTCGCCCGTATACTCCAGTAGAAGTCAGTTCCGCTTCGATGCCGCCCCTCGTCGATGTGGTCTTGTGCGCCGGTGGGCGCGACGAGAAGTTAGGGGCGGTTAGCTCAGCTGGTTAGAGCGTCTCGCTTACACCGAGAAGGTCGCAGGTTCGAATCCTGCACTGCCCACCAAAGCTCTCTGTTAGAGTGGAGTAGAGGCGTAAGCCTCAAGCCGTCGGAGTGACGCCCGATGACTGTACGACCGGTGTGCACCCAAGCGCATCGTCCGCGAAAGCGGGGACGTAGTTCAGTTGGTTAGAACGCTGCCCTGTCACGGCAGAGGTCGCGAGTTCGAGTCTCGTCGTCCCCGCCATATCTTTAGAATCAGACCCTCAGAATCAGCTCTCGTGGATTGAACATTTCGATCTGCCCACGCATCCCATCCGGTGCCATCTCCGCATGTTCGTGCGCCTCAGGTATTGATGTCTCTTAGCACTCAGATTTCCGCTTTCAATTGCGTGATTCTGTTTTGCGTCTCCACGGATTCGCGCGAAGAGAGCAGCCGCACGCTTACTTTATTCATGAGTCATCGTTGCGGAAGTTCGGCTAGGACATTGGCGGAACAGCCGCTGGCGATTGCCATCGATAATGGCGACATTGGTGAAATCCGCACGTTTCGCGGATCTGGACAATCACCGAACGCTCAGGGCAACGGTAACCATCTCCGTCACGTCTCATTGTTGACTCGTTCTCGAAGGGACTCCTTATGTCAAAATCTGCTCGTTTTGCAGCCATTGTTTCGCTCCTGTTGGCTGCGGCGCTTCTTGCCGCTCAGAGCACGCAGTCCGCGGCTAACTCCGCTGAGATTGCAAAGAGCGACTGGGCCACGTATGACCGCGATTACATCGGCGACCGCTATTCACCACTCGACGAAATCAAGACTGCCAACGTGACGCGGCTTCAGCCTCTCTGCACCTATGACTCCGGCGTGAAGACAAGCTTCGAAACCGGCCCAGTTGTGGTCGGAGGCACTCTGTACTTCACCACACTTGACGCTACGTTCGCGATTGATGCGGAAACGTGCAAGCTCCGCTGGAAGCACACCGAGCCGCTTACGGAAGCGCAGCGGAAGGGCCTGGGTGTGAACCGTGGCGTGGCCGCGGCGCAGGGCAAGGTATTTCGCGGATACGACGATGGCAATGTTGTCGCCATAGATGCGAGCTCCGGTAAAGCGGCGTGGAGTACGCCGATCGCCAATCATGCAAACGGCGAAACCATACCGGCTGCGCCGCTCGCGTGGAACGGCATGGTATTTATCGGCAACGCCGGTGGAGACAATTTCGCGGTAACCGGGCGAGTTTACGCGTTGGAAGCAAATACCGGAAAGAAGCTATGGGAATTCCATGTGGTGCCGTCGAGCGGCCCGGCAGCGGCCACATGGACCAAGAAATCGGCACAGAATCCGCCGACGGGCGGAGCAACGTGGACGTCGTATCACGTCGATCCCACAACTGGCGTGCTCTGGGTCGGCACGGGAAATGTTGCGCCCGATTTCATTAAAGCGATGCACCCCGGAGATAACCTGTATACCAGTTCCGTGCTGGCGATTGACGCCAAGACCGGCAAGCTGATCGCTTACATACAGCCTGTGAAGGACGATTTTCACGATTGGGATATGGCAACAGCGCCTGCCCTGGTGACAACGCGCGGCGGACACAAGCTGGCCATCGCGTCCGGTAAAGATGGCCTGGTTTACGGCATTGAAAATGACGTCAAGGCCGGATCAAACGAGCAGCAGCCGAAAACGCTGCAAGCCAAATATCAGACTGTCGCAACCACTCGCGAGAGTGTCAACGCTCCCCTCACTGAGACGAAGTTCACGCGATTCTGTCCGGGTTCACAAGGAGGAGCGGAGTGGAACGGCCCCGCGTATTCGCCGCAGCAGAACCTTGTGTACGTTCCGGAAATCGACTGGTGCACCTCGGTCAAGCTCGCACCACTGAGCGCGATGAAGGGTGCGCCGGGCCAGCCTTGGAATGGCTCCCACGATTCCAGCTTCGGCAAACAGGACCCGGTGGAACAATGGCGCGGATGGGTGACCGCGATTGATGCCGATACCGGCAAAGTCGCCTGGAAATACCAAGCGCCCACGCCGGTTGCGGCGGCAGTAACGGCCACTGCGGGCGGGCTGGTGTTTACCGCCGACATGGACGGCAACGTGGTCGCGCTCGATGCGCACTCCGGCAAGAAGCTCTGGAGCCACAATACCGGCCAGCCGGTTGGCGGAGGCATTGTGAGTTACGAAGCAGGCGGATATCAGCGTATTGCGGTCGCAGCTGGCATAAGTTCGCCCATCTGGCCCAAGCAAGGGACATCCGGACGAATTGTCGTGTATGGCTTGAAGTAGGGAGAGATCACTGATTTGGGTGGCGCTAGCCCAGATGATCTCGCCAGTTACGAATATCGCCCATCAAACGCGCCGATTGCGTACTTTTGAAATCTGCGGACATGTTCACCGCCAAGTTCGAGAACTGGGCCGTCATCGCCCTTGGCGGTATCCCCAACAAAGTCCAGGTAGGGGACATGGGCATTGACGGGCGAATCTACCCCGTAGGCTCAGAACCGAAAGTGAGTGGCGCGGCGGCGGGTGAACTCGACTTCATGGACTCGTGGTATCCAATCCAAGTAAAGCAAATCGACAAGGTAAGACGCCCCGACATAGACAACTTCGAGGCAGCCATGATGAGAACCAAACGGCAGAAAGGGTTCTTCATCGGCTTCGATTTTTCAGCCGATGCGCTGCGGGAGATTGACGGATTCTTCCGGCGTGAGCACATCATGATTGTGCCATTGACGGTGCGAGAAATCCTGGATGAGACAATCGCTCAGAAGTTGGTTTAGCTGCACTGTGTGTCGTCAGCGGTCCGAACCCATCACTCTTGAGGAAGCTGTGCAGAAAGCAAAAGAAACTGCACAAGCGAGTCATTTGTCAGCTTAACTGCAATCAACGAAAACGGCTTACAGGGAATCTCACTGTAAGCCGCTGATAGAGCAGAATTTGTTTGGTTGCGGGGGTAGGATTTGAACCTACGACCTTTGGGTTATGAGCCGAGACAAACAATAGCCCGTCTTTGCCTCTCAATGCTTTACGCGTGCGGTGGTACCTGCTGTTTCGCCCTGTTCGTCTGTATTTTGTTCCATAACTGTTCCATGACTTGTTCCACGGGCTGCATCGCTGGTCGGCTTAGTAATTCAGCTCATGTTCTTTCAATTCGCAATTTGAATATCACAGATGAATCACATTTCCGATGGAACGACAATCGTTCGTCCGGGCCGCCGTTTTACAACTAAAAACAATGAAGCCATTCTCCCCCATGCTTCTGGGCCGCAAGGCCGAGCCATTCGATGACCCGGATTGCCTCTACGAATTGAAAGTCGACGGCTTCCGCTCGCTCGCAGTGGTGCGCGATGGCGATCGCCAACTCATCTCCCGCAATGGGAACACTTTCAAAACTTTTGATGGCCTTCGCACTGGGCTTCCTTCCGACCTGCGCGTTCGCTCCGCCGTGCTTGATGGCGAGATAGCCTGTCTGGATTCGTCCGGGCGTTCGGTATTCGATGACCTTTTCTTCCGCCGCCGTGAACCTGTGTTCATTGCATTGGTTGGGTGCCTTAGTGGCGGTGCTATTTGCAAGTGGGCTACGTCCCCCCGCTTATCTCAAACCCATCGCACTTTTCATTGCGGTTGCGCTATGCATCGGACTTGGTTGGAGGCACTCACTAACCGAACCGCGTTGGTTTTGCTGCTCTCGTTGCGCATTGGCTCCTCCGTACTGAACATGTTTGGCATAAATGTGTTGAATTGAACGCTAAAGAATTTCATCCCGTCGCTCTGAAATTGGCTCAGCTTGCGCGTTCGCTGACGGAATAAGACCTGTGCCTTCCCTGTCGAACATGCGTTGCGATTGTTCCGGAGTCTTCGAAGAACTCGTAGCGGCGTCTCTTTGCCATTTCGAGAGCACGTCGAAGAAACCCGCGACATTAGCTACACATTCGCGAGCTTGCTCTCGACTCAGATTTCGATCGGCGGCATCCGAAAAGACGGCCTGTGTTCTGGTGAGGAGATCATCAGAAGGCGCCATGCGCACTTTGTCCTACGGGCAGAATGCCCGAGCGCCGCGCCTGAGTCCCACAGGTCGCATGGCGGAAGAAGCGTAGGAGAGTGGCTCTAGTCCCAAGAGTCCACTAGAGTTTCAGCAACACGAACATACGCGGGGGCGATTACGGCAGATCCGATTCTGGGACTGTGAACTTCTCACTATTCCCCACGAACAGGATCACCTCGCGTTTGCGATCTTTGCCTAGCTGAACCGTCACACGGAGTTCTCCGTGAGCACTCGAGTGACATTGCCGACTCAAGAACCAATTCACATGGCGTGAGGTCCCCGTGTTGTTCTCGTTTTCTTATTCTGCGATGCCGGGAACCGGCGCCGGATCGAATGACTTGGAATCGAACTATCAGTGAATAACTGAATTGCAATTCAATGACTTAGGGGTTAAAACAGAGTTCTTACCATAGGCCCCGACATTTTCGGCTTTTGTCGAGGTCGTCTGTCGGGGGGACGATGACGGTTGAAAGTAGGTGTCCTGAAGTCGGCGAAATCGTAGCGGTGCGTCAGCGCCTATACTTGGTCGAGCAGGTCGTCACACCGCCGAGCCATTGCGATTCGGCATTGGTGCAGCTTTCCTGTGTTGACGATGATGCTCAAGGCCAGAGTCTCGACGTCCTCTGGGACCGAGAGCTCGACGCACAGATTCTTACAGACGAGGCCTGGGATTCTATCGCCAAGCGAGGCTTCGATCCTGCAAGTCGATTCGCTGCCTATCTGAATACACTGCGCTGGAATTGCGTTACATCAACTGACCCGAACCTGCTGCAATCGCCCTTCCGCGCCGGCATAAGGCTCGATGCGTATCAGCTCGAGCCTCTTCGAAAAGCTCTACGACTCCCCCGAGTGAATCTGTTCATTGCCGATGACGTTGGGCTAGGCAAGACGATTGAAGCAGGTCTGATTGCTCGCGAACTTCTTATGCGCAAGAAGGTTCGTGAAATCGTGGTTGCGGCGCCGCCGTCAATGCTCCTTCAATGGAAGGAAGAGCTGGAAGCTCGTTTTGGACTGCGATTTGAGATTCTGGACAAAGACTACGTCCAAAAGGTTAGACGTGAACGAGGCTTCGGCGTGAACCCATGGACTACGCACTCTCGCTTCCTTATCTCGCAAAGACTGCTCATAGACGAGACTTACGCGTCGTCCCTCCAGGACTGGCTTGGGACCTTCCGGCCTGGCAGCCTCCTCATACTGGACGAGGCGCACCACGCGGCTCCCTCAAGCGGGCAACGCTATGCGATCGACAGCCACATCACGCGTGCGATTCGGGATTTAGCACCGCGCTTTGAGCATCGCCTTTTCTTGTCCGCTACGCCTCACAACGGCCACTCGAACAGCTTTTCGGCACTGTTGGAGATCCTGGACCCGCAAAGGTTCTGCCGTGGCGTAAGAGTCTCGAAGAAAGTGCTCGACGAAGTAATGGTGAGGCGGCTCAAAGATGATCTCCGAAAGATCTCGGGGGGATTTCCGGAACGAAAGGTCATACAGTAGAACATCGACGGACTTCCGGACAGTGCGCCGGACTTGCGCCTTGTAGCCTTGCTTGATGAGTACCGGCGTACACGCGAGCAACGGCTTCAGTCCGAGACACGCAGGACGCAGTCTGCATCGGGGTTGCTGATTTGTGGTCTGCAGCAGCGGTTGTTTTCATCCATAGAAGCTTTTTCCCGAACGTTGCGCGTGCACCGCAAGACAGTTCAAAAGCAACGCGAAGCGGAACTCGCCAAGGATGAGAGTTCGTATTTGCGCACCGATTTGCTATCTAGTGCCGCGAGTGCAGATGACGATCGTGTTCTCAGCGAAGAAGACTTTGCAGCTGAAGAGGACGCCCAGTTCACAGCTGCTACCGCCGCGTCGATCGGGAATACTACTGGTGAATTACAGCGGCGGTTGTACGAACAAGAGCAAGAGCTCCTGGATGAGATGACCGAGCTCGCGGAGTCCAGCCGAGCGCTGCCGGATGCGAGAGTCCGAAAGCTTCTTGAATGGATTCGCTCGGAGATGTGCCCCGATCTCGGCAACGCCGGTGCGAAGTGGAACAATCTCCGCGTCCTAATCTTCACCGAGTACGACGACACAAAACGGTATCTTCAGCAGCAATTGAACGCTGCCATCGCCGGCTCCGATCGCGCAGAAGAGCGTATTGCAATCTTTCACGGCCCTACACCGCCCGATGAACGCGAGGCTATCAAGGCGGCCTTCAACGCCGATCCTTCACAACATCCCGTTCGAATTCTGATCGCGACCGATGCTGCACGCGAAGGCCTCAACTTGCAGGCGCACTGCTGGAACATCTTCCATTTCGACGTTCCTTGGAATCCGAGTCGAATGGAACAGCGCAACGGCCGCGTTGACCGAAAACTTCAGCCTAACCCGGAGGTGTATTGCCATTACTTCTTCTATAAGCAGCGTCCGGAGGATCGGGTTCTCGCTGCTCTGGTTCGGAAGACGAAAACCATACGTGAGGAACTGGGCAGCTTGTCGCAGGTGATCGACTCTAAGCTCGAATCACTAATGAAATCGGGTATTCGGCGCTCGGATGTGGCGGATCTCGAAACCAAAATCGATGCCGCCGATCTGGAAAAGGAGCAGCGCGACACTGTTGACGAAGAGCTTGAGGCAGCGCGCGAACGGGAGGTCGAGCTTAGGGGGCAGATCGAGAAGCTGAGCACGATGCTCGAAAGATCACAGCAGGCAATCGCGTTCAGCACGGGCCACTTTCGTTCTGCTCTGTCGTGCGCGCTCGAGGTCATGGGGGCGGAGCCGCTAAAACCTGCACCGAATGGGAAAGGTCCTGCACGATCCAGTTTTCCAGCGCTCGACCAGCGACCGGGCGCGGACCCATCCTGGGCGGAGACGATGGACAGTCTTCGTGCGCCGCGTGCGCGCGACCAGAAGTTCTGGGAATGGCGTCGCACCTCTCCAATTCGACCGATTGTGTTCGAAGATCCGGGTGTCGTAACGGAAGAAGTCGTACAGATGCATTTGGAGCAACGCGTGGTCCAGCGCTTGCTCTCACGCTTCATGGCGCAAGGTTTCGTTCACCACGACCTCTCTCGCGCCTGCATGGCCCAGACGACGGATGCTGTGCCTCGTGTATTGCTGATCGGCCGTCTTTCGCTCTATGGCCCCGGCGCAGCGCGTCTTCACGAAGAACTCATCCCGGTTACGGCTCGTTGGGTTGATCCAACAGTGATCGTCAAATATGGCGTGACTTGTGAGAAGCATCTCTGAGGTGTCCAACGATGCTCGCGCCCCCAGTAGTACCCCGCGAATCAATCTCGTGACCTTCTGCTGGGCGAAAGACAGAGACGCTGGTCCGAATCTCGGACTGGCAGCAGTGTGCCAATACATGCCAACCGATGAATGTACTCATCATCGATAGCTTCTAGACAAGTCCGGTTGATTCGGCGGTGTTCCTCGACGTCTTCTAAGCGACGCTAGGTGGGCACAATATTGCTTGCAGTACTGCTTTCCACGCTTCGCTTTAAAGTCGTTTGGACAATCCTCACGTGCACAAGGTACGAAAGTTGATCCTTGGATGAAATCGAACAAGATCGAAGCGAGAATCGCATGTAGAGTCGCGTTGACATCGACTGTCGCTTGAGGTAAGCCGCGAAAGTATTTCACGTCGAAGCCAGACAATAGCTTCAATTTTGGCAACTCAGCGATGAACCGATTAGTGCTTCGCGCCAAGATATTGCGCCATCCTTCGGCGCCCGCGCGTCTCATCGTTCGTAGACCATCCTGATAGGACCAATACGTCCGCACATCGGCAGGCGAAACCACGTTGAAAGCTCCGGTTTTTTTGAGGAACTTCAACAACTTTCCTGGTGTTCTCTCCAGGTTAAGAAACTCCTCGCGCACTTCCCAAGGATCAAGTTGTGGACGTGGACGTCCGAAAGAACCCAGTTCCGCCCTAAGGAATCCCTTTTCAAGGCGCCATTGGCGCGGCGTCGTTGTAAAGCGTAGCAATACGGGTATTCGATGCAAGTCACCCATCGATTTCCTCTAAAAATGTGCCATGAGATGTGCCATCAAGTATGGCACAAGGAATGGAACAATTGGGGGTAAATAGAAGGAAAGGAGCGTAATCGTGGGCTTGCAAAGGTATTTAACGGTCCTGGAAACAGCCAACCATTGCCGTGTCACTGTCTGGACAGTGCGGAATTGGTTCAAACGTGGGCTATTGCGGAAGAGGAAGGCTGGTGGTCGCACATTGGTTTCAGAACTCGACTTACAGCGATTTCTCGCAAAAAAGTAAAAGGCGGGCCGGCAGCCCGCCAGAAAGAACACTTGTGAACAACTCAGACCCTTATATACGGAAGCCGCACTCACAATCAAATCTTCTGGAAAAGTTCGCTCTCAACTACAGACTGAAAATCACTCTCGATGGCTGTCTTGACCCAATTGTTATTCGCAATGGTGATCTCAGCGACGCTGGCGACGGTGAGCATTTGCTTGCCACCTTCTGGGGCAATGGCGGTGGCTTCTCCCGAATTCGCGCCAAGCGGATACGGCAAGCGCTCGGGGGGACCTACGGCGAACGTTGGACAGGTGGCGTCGGCTCGGACGAGGCAATCCTTGTTTTCTCGCCCACGGATGAACGGTCCATGCGGTTCTTTGTAGCCGCACTGAGAATACACGCTAAGCGGCGAGTCCATCCTGAGCTAGTTGCGCGCCTTGGTTGTTTCGCCAAACCTCGAAAGGGCACCTCAGGAGGGCACTTCGGCCAGCACAAACGGCTGCGGTTACTTTTCTGGACACTGACATTCCCTCAACGACGCGACGTCAAAAGGCGGTACCAAATGGAGCACGCGGTTCGCCTCAGCCTCGAAGCCGACTTGAAAGAAACTCGTCTCCATTCGGGCGAATGCCGAATGTCCTGCTTATCCATGACAAGCTGGCCCAGGAGAACAGGCGGAAGGCACGTTGACGCGAGTAGAGCGTGGAATCGGAGATCAATAAATACTCGCGGCCCCTCTCCGAAAAATCACTTCCAATAAAAAGTATAGGAAGTTTAGGACTTGCAGAAATGTCGAAGAAGAGTGATTTGCGAGAACAAAATGAAAATAAGAACAATACGGCTCCAGTCGTCACGTTTAAATTGCCCTTGGCGAAACGGGTCGGTAGCCATATTGACAATGCTGATTACTGCTTGCAGGGAGCGTCCGATGATAGTTGGCATTCGCCCGGTTTCGATCTCTGCAGGAGATTAATGGCCGAGCTCGAGTTCCGTCGCCTTCAGCCAGGCGATGCGCGCCTTTTGCTTGAACAGTGTCTAGAGGAACTGGATATGACTTGGGACGATCTCGAAGAAAGAATGCTGGAGACTGACCCTGAGGTGGAGGTTGAGACCTGTTGGGCAATCATAAAGTTCCCCTATGGAGAGGATCCACTGACGCAAGCGATTGACCGAGCAAAACAAACCCATAAGGAAATTCGGTCGCTGAACGGATATTGCTTGTTTCTGAGGATTTGTAAAGAGCTCTCGATCGTGAATGTTGATGCACCATCGGTGCTTCCTGAGCAGCGGCTGGGGGAAGAACTGCAATTAAGTCCCCGCACTATCTCGAATTACCGGTCGAAGGCGTGCAGGGATCGTCTGTTGCAAGTTCAAAAATCACATTCGCGGCTAGAGCATCGAGCAACCGCATTCTTCATTGATCGCGTGCGTGTCGATCAGGAGATCTCTCGGCTAATGGAGGCAAGGAGTGAAGACGAATATTCAGAGTGGCACTGAGTTCCTGACGGTTGAACAGGTATCGCAATTGCTGAAGGTGAAATGCAGCTGGGTATATTCCCACGCGGAAGAAATCGGGTGCTTTCGCGTCGGGAAGTATCTTCGCTTCAAGGAGAGCGAGATCGAAGAGCGACTTCGGCAGCGCCCGTTGGGTCAGCAGCCCAACAGCCAAGATTAAGTGCAGTGAATGGAGGAACTTGCAAATGACAAAGAACAACTTGCGAACAAAAAAGCGCCAAATAGAAGCACTGCACCTCCCGCCCTCACTCCGGTATCTTCGTCGCCATCCTGAACTCGTTTTTTTCTACGCCTGGTTCGAAACCCTGACGGATCGTGATCGGCAGCGGCTCTTGTCGACGGCGGCTGTGCTTCGCAGCATGGAGGTTTTCGCCTTCAGCGCAGAACAGGCGACCATCATGAGCCAACAGCCACGCCGGTTCGTCAACCAGGTGATACACAGGGTCCGCACCTACGGCCTCTCAATTCCAAGAATTGGGTGCAACACGAAGTGGCGAGATTCACAACGACAGCTGACTTTGCATTTTTGGTTCGACGTGGTTGCGACAGACGGACGGGTCGAAGGCTTGGTGGCAGCAGCCATCGAACCTATGGAACTGCCTCGTCGCAGGCGGCGCACAACGACTTCGAGTTCAGCGCAATGAAAGACAACCTTTCTGTTTTACCACGAATTAACTTGGTGGGTTCTCAGCTTGAGATTGTGAATGCGAAGCCGATTTCGCACTCGGTAGTTTGGCGTAGGAATCCTCACCGCCGACGATCGTGCTGATTTGGATGGTTCTGGGAGAGGATATCTCAACAGCTATCTTCAATAACAAAGGCGGGAGTGCTCTTCGGCTTTCAATCGCTTTACATTCAGGACCGGTCTATCATTTTGCCGAACCAAAGACAGACAGGTCCGCGGAGGTAGCATGACAGGCTCCCAAGCGAGCAGTGTTGCGCCCCCAATCTCGGTGCGGTATGTCGGTGTTTGTCCATCACTGAGTACTTCTGTAAGCCAGCACTTGTTTCAGGGCGGCCTGAGTGATGGGCCAGTTGGAACTACGACGGAATCGGATTGCACGCCATATGGCTGGCGAGTTGCCAATCACTAAGCACACGGCAACAAAAGCTAGAAGAATGATGGCGTTGTCCTCGAAGCTATCGCTCGCGAGTCTCGTCATGGCAGGATTGTAGTCCATTGTTGGCTGATGCCGGTCCAAACCGCCATGGCCGAGAAACCTTTGGTTTTCATTTCGTGCGGACAGGTAGCCCCAGCAAAGAAGAGCTTAGGCATCTCCATTGCTGGGGCTTGTTCAGGAACTGACGCCGTTTCAGCCGTAGTTCGCCAAGCGCGCGGCTGTACTCGAAAGGTCCGTGGACTACTTCTTTTCGCCTTGGTGGACTTCCGCAATGCGGGACTGTCGGTTGCTGCGGCGTACGGCTGCCATGAACGACGCCGCAACGGCGGGACTTTTCACCGAGCCGCTAAGAATGCTCCTCTGATCGACGATCTTGCGATAGATGTCGCGTGTGGAATCTTCATCCTGCTGCACGACCGCACCTGTTAGGGAGATACCGGCGAAAATGCCCTTAGCGCGTGAATAGGTGAGGATCTCGCCGTCCGCTTTCCAATCGGTGCCGGCGGACGCGTGGCGTCCGACTGGACCAGCGACGGCTGCGGCATCAGCGCCGACCTGGAACTTGTTCGACAACATGTGCTGCATCCCTTGATCGTTCATAACGGTCATGACCAGATCAATGCTCTGGGCGCCGATCTGCAAGCCCCAGCTTCCACCACCAACGGAGATGAACGCCGGAGCGCTCCAACCATTTGCCGTACGACAGGTCGCGACACCGCGTCCATGCTTGCCGCCAAATACGAAGGCAGCTTTCACCATGCGGGGAACGACGGCGATGCATTTCGCGTTGTCGAACACTTCCTGCGGAATGCCCTTATCAGGCGTAGCCATGATCTGATTCAGTACCTGACCAGCATTCTTCAAGCGATCGACCGAGTCTTGGCGACCAGAAGCCCATGACGCGGTGCCCATGCAAATCACGATAGTTAGCAAAAGTAGTTTCTTCATTTGAGTCCAGCCTCCAGGCTGTGTTGAGTGCGTTCGCCACCGCTGTTTTGGCGCGTTGTAGTTGCAGGTAGATCCTGCCGGTGTGGTGGTTGAATCCAAGATGTGGAGGCAAGAAAGTCTGCTAGCGACGTGCTTGCAAACGCAGGTCCTGATCGAGTCTGAAGTTCAAGATCGTTTCCGAAGGAACTCGTACCTGCTTGCCCTTGGTGAGCACTTCGGTCCCAAGGCCGGCACCAGCGCCGAGAACGGCTCCGATCGCGGCTCCTTTGCCGCCGCCGACCATTGCTCCGATCAGTGTTCCCAGCCCGGCTCCGCCGCCGACCATGATGGCCGTCTTTTTGTTAGCTCCTACGCCTTTGCCACCCTGCTGCGCAAGGTCATCGGTGCTGATGTAATATTTCGACCCGTCTACGGTGACGGAATTTATATCAAGCACCAGGTCCGATGCGGAACCCATGCTGCCACCGTTCATGCTGCGGATGACCAGTTCGACGTCGGACCCGAGGGGGATCACGATCGCGCCGGTATCGTCGAAAACGTCCGTGGCAATGGTCCCGGTGTAGGGCTGTCCTTCGTTCGCGTTTTTCGAATCAATCGCCTCGTTGGTGCGAACGGAGAGTTCTGTGCCAGTAGCAAGCGTCGTTGAACCAGAGAGGCTCGCACGACGTCCATTGCCGCGCATCTCGAACTCAGCTCGACATCCGCGATCGACCCAGATGCCGCCGTTGTCATAACCCCAACTGGAACCTTCGAAACATTGCCCGCCGATGGTGCGGCCCAGGCGAACTCCGCCCTTGGTGTTCGCCGCGCAATACTTGCGGCGATTGCCGTCCTGCTGGAGAGATTCGCAAACGACTCGCTGCGAAAGCTGCATGTTGTCGCGATCACGGCCAGAATCATTGCTGTATCCGTTGCCGTAGGGAAGACGAAGCGGATCACCTTCGCGGACGACTGCCTGATCGCTTCGGCCGTTCATGGAGTATTGCACCGTAAGCGTCTTCGACTGATTAGGCGCCGGATCGCCGCCCATGGTGTCGTTCGTGACTTGCAGATTGAGCTGATCGCCTTGTACCTGCGAACTCAAGCGCGAAGTGACGTCGGCCGTGCGATAACCAGCGCCGTAGGTAGCTCGGTCAATCCGCAGATTGCTTTGGGTGGTGGCGTTCGGATTAAACAGTCGTAACATTTCGTTCTCGCGAACCGTGGCGCGTTCGTTGCGGCCATTCATCATGTAATCGACGGTCAGCGTCTTGCGTTTATTCGGTGCCGGATCGCCGCCCATGTTCTGGTTCGTTACCTGCAAATTGATTTGGTTGTTGTTCTGTAAGAACGAATTCAGGCGCGACGTAACATCGGCATTGCGGCCGTCAGCGCCATAGATAGCACGATTGATCTGCAGCCCTGATTGGTACGTGTTGTAAACCTGCAAGTTGACTTGCTGGTTCTCACGGAAGGTCATCTGCTGCGTGTTTCCATTGCGCGACTTCAGTTGCAGGCGCAATGTTCGGTTGCGTCCCTGGCGCTGCGTCGCGCCTAGAGTGTTTCCATTCACGCGGAAACTGAGAGAGTTGTTCTGGACCAGCGAACGCACCCGGCTTGTTACGTCAACCCAGTTGTTGCCCCAGCCATAATCGGCACGCACGATCTCCCAGCTGCCATTCTGTTGGGCTAAGGTGGGGATTGCTATTAAACACATCAGCAGTAAAGCAATACTTAATCTCTTCAAGGTGAATCTCCTTATAGATCTGAAAGCTGTTGTTGCGAGGGATTAGCGGAGGAAGATTACGTCACGGATGACGTCCACCATGCGGTTCAGTGCTGGTGCCTCATTACCTGAACCCACATTACAAGGCGCCGAAGAGCAGGTCTGGTCACAACTGCTCACATTGCAAGAAGAATTCGAAATCGATCGCGTCTGCGCAGTCGCGAAGTCCTCGCGCGCGTTGCTTATATAGCTCGAGAAACAATCGTTGCCCGGCGGTCAATATTGACCAGCATCGATATCCCGAGTAGCTCATATTGTGTTTGCAAGACTCTGCAATGCAATGAGACGCAGAGCCAACCGGTTTAGATGGAGCGTTACCGGACGCAGGCCCCACCAATGCAGTCTCCGTCGTGCACTCCACCCGGCTGTTAACGATCTCAAGAAAAGGTAAACAATGAAGTTTTTCGCGAAATATTTCGTCGCTGTCTGCATGTTCGCGCTGTCCTCTCCGTCATGCCCAGCGCTTCTGCTGATGACACCAACAACATGACAGTCGTAAAGTTCAGCGCGCCGTTCGAAGTCCCCGGTGTTGGCGCCCAGGTACTGCCGGCTGGCACGTACGTGTTCAAGCTTGTGGACTCCTCCACCAATCGCCACATAGTGCAGGTGATGAACGAAGATCAGACGCACATCTTCACTACGATTCTCGCGGTTCCGAATTACCGGGCACGTTCCACAGGCGAAACCGTCATGACGTTCAAAGAGCGCGGTGAAGGCCAACCGGAAGCTCTTCGCACCTGGTTCTATCCGAATCACAGAATGGGCGAAGAATTTGTTTACGGTAAGTCGAAGGCACTGGCACTGGCCAAGGTCGTCAATGAGCCGGTGTTCTATACGACAGAAATCGCATCCGTTGAAGAATTGAAGACTGCTCGGATCGCGGCCATCACACCGGCGGGTGAAGATGTAAACGTAGCTGAAGTGGTAAAGCCTGAGCCGGTGGAAGTTGCAAAACTGGAACAGCCCACACTTCCTCAGACGGGCAGCTACTTGCCGCTGATCGCTTGCTTTGGCCTGCTTTCGCTCGGTACAGCTGCAACCATGAAGTTCATGGCATAGTTCGCCGCGTGTAATGCTGCTGCGTCGAAGGACCACACGCGAAGACAAATTGCGCTGGCTTCGGTGGTGCTTTCTCGCGTCAGGACTCGCGCTACTCGCGTTCGTCGCTTACCTGGCGCTCGATTCCAAGATCGTGCAAGCGTACGAAATCTGGCGGTTCGAACAGGCCATCAAGAGTTCTCGTCCGTCGCGCGCCTCCGACGAGCCTGCTACACACATATCGCAGCCGCAAACTGTAGAACGCGTGAGCATTGCCCGTGGCGAGGTGATCGGCAAGCTCGCGATAACCAGGCTGGACGTGGATGTGGTCGTGATGGAGGGCGTGGACGCGAAAACATTGCGCCGCGCCGTCGGACACATTCCGGGAACCGCCTTCCCGGACTCTTCTGGTAACGTGGGCGTCGCGGGACATCGCGACACTTTCTTCCGTGAACTTCGCAACATCCGTCAGCACGACGAAATCACCCTCACTACTCTGACCGACGCCTATCGCTACCAGGTCGAGTCGATATCCGTGGTGGGGGAGAACGAGTCCGACGTGTTGAAGGACTCCGGCGGATCTACACTTACGCTCGTAACCTGCTACCCCTTCTACTACGTAGGTCCGGCGCCAAAGAGGTTCATTGTTCGCGCCCGTCGAGTCTGAGCGCTTCATTTGACGGTTTATCTCACAGGTGAGCACTCTTGCTCAGACGCGAACTCCCATACCTGTCATTCTCTGGGCGTAGTGAATACGTAAGCAACACTCCCTTGCTCTCTCAGGCCGGTGAATCTTCACCCACGATTTCCGAACGAAAGATTCGGTCGTTCCGCTCCGGGCCGCCAGTAAAGAACGTTTACGCATCACCAACAGAACGCTGGAGACATTTTGAAAATCACACAATTGCTAGCCGTGGGATTCATTTTTAGTATGAGCGCGTTAGCTCAAACCAACTCGCAGTCCATAACGCTGGAGCCGTTAAGCCCCACGCCGGTATTCCGCGTGAACGTAACCAGCCGCAGCATTCAGGCCATCAACTATAAGCATCGCAGCGGAGCCACCAAGCTGGACTTTGCTGGCACTGACCTGATGCCCAGGGCAAATGGTCAAGCCAAGGTGGAAAGTAAGAAGGGGTATATCGAAATCGAAGTTGAATTCGGCAATCTAGAGAGCCCGAAGACCTTTGGAAACGAATATCTGACGTATGTGATATGGGCGATTTCGCCTGAGGGCCGTGCTATCAACCTCGGTGAAATACTGGTTGGCGACAACCATCGCAGCAAGGTTGATGTAACCACCGACCTGCAGGCGTTCGCACTGGTGGTAACGGCGGAACCGTACTTCGCAGTACGCCAGCCGAGCAACGTGGTCGTCATCGAGAACGTCGTTCGCGAAGACACGAAGGGCGCGACGGAAACCGTGAGTGCTAAGTATGAACTCATGGAGCGCGGCGGATATATTCCGACGGGATACAGGATCGACCCTGTGGTGCTGAATACCAAGCTACCCCTCGAATTCTTTGAAGCGCGCAATGCTTTGCGCATCGCTGAATCTGAGGGCGCAGAAAAGTACGCCAACGCCAGCTATCAGCACGCTGTCCAGTTGATGAACACCACCGATGAATATGCGACCAGGAAGAACATCGAGAAGAAGCAGTTGATCGCCGTTGCCCGCGAGGCAGTGCAAACAGCTGAAGACGCACGCGCCATCGCAGTCACGAAAATCGAGGAAGAACGGTTGGCCAACGAGCGTCATGACTCGGCCGATGCGCAGGCAAGATCGCAGCGCCAAGCCGATCGAGCGATAAGACAGAAGGAACAGGCCCAGAGTGATACTGCCAATGCCCAAGCCGCTAAAGCCCAGGCCGAATCGGACACGTTGACGGCACAGGCCGCCAAGGCACAGGCTGAAGCAGACGCCGCTAAGGCCCGCACCGACGCTTTGGATGCGGAATCCGCTTCGGCGAAGGCCAGGTCTGATATGGCCGACAGCCGGGCTGCTTCCGCCAGCGCATTATCCGCAGCGCAGGCTGGTGCAGAGAAGTCCAGGTTAGCCGCGCTGGAAGCGCAGCAGGCCGCTGGAAAAGCTGATGCCGACAAGCTCGCCATGCGCGAACGTCTATCGGCGCAGTTGAATACCATTCTTCAAACTCGCGACAGCGCACGCGGCCTAATTGTCAGTATGTCAGACGTGCTGTTTGACACTGCTAAGTATTCCCTGAAACCGGGTGCGCGAGAGAAACTGGCGAAGGTTGCTGGCATTCTGCTCGCTTATCCTGGACTTAACATCGCAGTCGGCGGTTACACAGATAGCGTAGGGAGCGACGTAATGAACCAGACGCTTTCCGAAAACCGCGCCGGTTCTGTGCGTGACTACCTCGTCCAGCAGGGCGTCACGAAGGATTCGGTCAGCTCTACCGGTTTCGGCGAGACGCTGCCTGTAGCCTCGAACGACAATGCTTCCGGGCGTCAGCAGAACCGCAGGGTTGAGCTGGTCGTATCCGGCGAAGCAATCGGCCAGACCACTATCACCACCACGACCGATAGCTTGAATTAAACGCATTAAGGGTCAGTAATCGCGCGAGTCCAATACATGGGCTCGCGTTTCTTATTGTCCGAACAAGCCCGAAAGCATGCCGCTGCACTCGATGAAAAGCAGAGTTGAGCAATTCAGCTCAGACAGTTGATTCCGATCTGACTAACGTAAGTAGAGGATCGAGTACTTAGGAATTCGGCAACTGCGAGGTCAACATGCCGGAAAAGTCTTGGGAAGCGCGCTACACGCAGAATCGCAAGTTCTTCCCGAACATTGTAAGAGAGGCACCACACATGAAACGAATCAGTTTTCTATGCAATGTAATCCTTTTGTTCGTGTTTCTTGGAGTCACTACTTTTGCCTTAGCACAGCACAACCCAGGCGAACAGCACGGTAACTCGGGAAAACAGCAAGCCAAAGAAGACAAAGCGCACAATAAACAGCAACAAAAGATTCAGAAACAAGAACAGAAGATACAGAAGCAGCAGCAAAAACAAGACAGACAAAAACAGCAGCGAGTAGTGAAGCAACAGCAGAATCAAGACAGACAGCAGCAGCGAGCACAGCAACACCAATCAGCGTCCAACAGGGACGACCGCGGACATGCACAGCAGCAGCGTACGCAGCAACAGCAGCATGCGCAGCAATTCGAACAGCGGAGCGTTTGGCAGCAGCACCGCGCCCGCAGTTGGGAGTCAGAGCACCAGACGTGGCAGCGACGCGGCGGTTACAACGGCTATCGCATTCCTGACAACTACTTCCGCAGCTACTACGGACGAAACCACTATTTCCGCATCTTCAGCCTGCCCTTCCTAGTCGTTGGCGGAGCCCCAAGGTTCCAGTACCGCGGCTATTGGTTCACGACCGTTGATCCTTATCCGGAATACTGGGGAGACAACTGGTACGAGAACGACGATGTCTACGTCGATTACGTGGATGACGGATATTACTTGTACAACCGCAGATACATGGATCGTCCAGGTATCGCTATCACCATCAATCTCTAACTTCGCCCACACAGATGCGCGGGGTCCATTTGGACCCCGCGTGATTTCGGATTAAACGCGAGGTACGGAACTTGTTTCGGAAGTCCGCTGTTAAAAGCGTAAAGGAGTTCTCATGCTTGGAACCATATTGATCGTGATTTTGATCTTGGCATTGTTTGGCGCATTGCCGCGCTGGTCGCACAGTAAGAATTGGGGATACGCCCCGACCGGAGGATTAGGACTCATTCTTCTAATCATCGTCATTCTCCTGCTGCTTGGACGAATCTAACCGTGTTGCACTTTTCCAACTCGTTACTCGCCGTTATCAAGAACTGGCGCCTGCTTGCCATGCGAGCGACGTCGCTTGTTCTCGTGATTCTTATGTTCAGCGCCACTTCGCCCGCGTATTCCGTTCTTACGCACGAAGAAATCGTGGACTTGCTTTGGGCTGACGAGATCCGGCCGCTGCTTCTTAAACGTTACCCTGGGCTGACCGAAGCCCAAGTCACGGAGGCGCATGCCTATGCCTACGGGGGCGCTGTGATTCAGGATCTTGGTTACTATCCCTTCGGCAGTCGAGAGTTCAGCGACCTCGTGCATTACGTTCGCACCGGGGATTTTGTGCAGGAACTTCTGTTGCAAAGCAAGGATGTGAACGAATACGCCTTCGCGCTTGGCGCCCTGTCTCACTACGCCTCGGACATAGCCGGCCACCCGGCGGTCAATCAGGCTGTTGCCATCCAGTATCCGAAGTTAATGGCGAAGTTTGGCAAGTCCGTACGTTATGCGCAGGACAGGCCAGCCCACCTCAAAACAGAGTTCGGCTTCGACACTGTGCAGGTTGCGAAGAACCGATATGCCTCTCAGCAGTACCACGATTTCATCGGCTTCCAGGTATCGAAATCACTGCTCGAGAGAGTGTTCCCCATCGTCTATGGAGTGGAGTTGAAAGACGTGCTCACGCACGAGGATCTCGCGATCGGCTCCTATCGTTATTCCGTGGGTAGTTTGATACCGCACATGACGCAGGTCGCGCTCCGAACCCACAAGAAGGAATTGATGCGCGAGACGCCGAACTTTGCGAGACAGAAATTCCTGTATCGCCTTTCGCGCTCCGCTTACGAAAAAGAATGGGGAAAGGACTATGTAAGGCCGGGGTTAGGCACGCGTATCTTATCCACGTTACTCCGCTACATGCCCAAGGTCGGCCCATTCAAGGGCATGGCTTTTAACAACCCGACTGCGCAAACGGAAGATCTCTATTTCAAAAGCATCAATACGACAGTTGACCAATATCGCGCTTTTCTCCGACAAGAGCGCGCCGGCACACTGGTGCTGGCTAACAGTGACCTCGATACTGGCGCACCCACCAGAGCCGCGGAGTACTCGCTCACCGACGAGAGCTATGCAAAGTTGCTGACGCGTTTGTCAGGCGGACATTTCAATAAAACGTCGCCAGAGCTGCGCGCAAACATGCTCGACTTTTATTCCAATACCACCTTGTCGATAGAAACGAAGAAGGACGACGGGCACTGGCGCGGTTTGCTGATTTCCGTGGATGAATTGAAGCAGATCTCTCCTGTACCAGTTGCCATTGTTGAGGCGGAACAACAGTCTCCGACTGCGCCCAAAGTCGAAGTTGCTCCTGTCGCGACGCCGGCTATTGTCATCGGATTTGTCGGAGGGTTCATCAACCATAACAATCCCGTTCATGCCGAAGTGCAGCTCGCAGCTAGCCTGCGCAAGTCTTATCCCACCGGTGTGCATGTCGAAACCTTTGAGAATCGCCACGGGGCATCCGCTCGACTAAGGGTGCTTTCCCTCCTGGACGCCGACCATAACGGCATTCTCTCGACATCAGAAAAGCAGAATGCCCGCATCATCATCTATGGACACAGTTGGGGAGGTTCCGAAGCCATCCTGCTCGCACGTAAACTGCAAGCCGACGGCGTTCCCGTACTTCTCACGATTCAAGTGGATAGTGTTGCCAAGGTTCACAAGGACGATTCGCTGATACCAGCTAATGTCCTGCGGGCTGTTAACTTCTACCAGACCAACGGACGTCTACACGGCCAATCGACCATCCGCGCGGCCGATGCAACACGGACGCAAATCATCGGCAATTTCCGCTTTGACTACGAGCCCGGCGATTACAACTGCAATGAGTATCCTTGGTACGACCGCGTCTTCTCGAAGGGCCATACGCAGATCGAATGCGACCCCAGCGTTTGGAGGCAAGCGGAACTACTGATCAGGGCCGACTTGCCCCTTCGACCGTGAGTGGTCCACGAGAATAATTCAAGCCCAGTCGTCTTATTCCAATTACGACGTCGGATTCTTGACGGTCGCGCGGCCGATACCGCTCGCTGCGGGTGGCAGGCCGCCCTGCCAGCAGCGGTTACTCTTGCAGGAGAAACTTGAGCAGAGCCTCGTGCACGCGAAGTTCGCCGTTGTAGTCTATGTATCCCTTTATCCTGAATCGGTTCATGAAAAAACTCACTCTGGAACGCGTGGTGCCAACCATTTCCGCGAGTGTTTCCTGGTTCACCTTTGCGACGACCGCTTCCGGCTTCGTTTGTCGCCCAAAGCCAGCCAGCAGCAACAGGATTCTCGCCAATCGCTTTTCGCTGGAGTAGAAGATCTGGTCCACAAAACCAGCTTCGATTCGCCCAATACGAGTGAGGAGGTAAGAAATAAACAGCTTCGCAAAGGCAGGTTCTTGACGAATGATGCGAGCAATGGTTGCCCTTTTGACCCGGGAGATCGTCGAGTGCTGAATCGCTGTCGCAGTCGCGACCCTGACGGCCTGTCTGTCGAGGCAATTCTCGCCAAAGAAATCGCCCTTCCGCAGGATGGCAGTCACCGCCTTCTTGCCGCCTTGGGACGCAATCGTCAGCTTCACATTGCCACTCTGGACGTAGAACATAGCATCCGCTTTATCGCCCTGCGCGAAGATGTCTTCGCCAGTCTGCAAGTCCCAAGTGGTCGCTTGGTCGCCGACCCTTTTGAATAGGTCTACCGAATTGAAAGCCACTGGAAAGTTGCCAGCCATAGACAGGCTCCTGAAGCCGACCACAATGGAGCATACTGTCGAATCGCTCGCTGTGCTGGTCATTATTGCTCAGACAAGAAAAGCGAAAGCGAGACCTGGGCTACTCAGTCGAAGATGCCGGCTGCCCTTGTTGGAGAAGCAACGTCGATCGAGAAGTCGATGACGTATCTTACCGGGGTGTCGCAAAACAGGCAGTGCGTTTCCTGGATTTCCTGTAAGCCCTGCTGCAAGACGCTCAATGGGAATGACCGCAAGCACTCGGTGCAGGTCAGCACAATGAAAGGCACTCCACTGGAGTCCTTCCCATTCCGCGGTATCCAAACGGGAGCCGATGTGCGTTGCCGGCTGATTGCCCGCTCAACTGTGGTTCGTATCAATTCCGCGACCGTGCGTAAGAGTTCTTCGGGGTGATGTTGTCCCTTCGAGTAGAAGGCGTCGGCGATGACTCCGCCAGGTACCTGGTCGCCAGATAAATAGGCGCCGCTGATAGCAATCACCGGAATCTCTGGAAAGCGGCGGCGAACGATGGAGAGGAATTCGAATCCCGACATCTGCGGCATATTGAGATCCGACAAGATGACGTCCGGAATCGATTTCTTGAGCTGCAACAGAGCGTCGAAGCCGTGTTCTGCCGTACTGACCTCGTATCCCGCCGAGCCCAGCAGCATAGTCATGCTCTGGCGGATGGTTGGCTCATCGTCGACAACAAGTATTTGGTTTTTCAATGCGTTGCTCATGCTGCATCCAGTGAGTCCTCTCGGAAGACCAGAACGACTCTATTACACGATACAAACTTCAAAGGATAGCGGCTGAGCAATATTGAACAGTAGGTCGATACGCACTGATCACGTAAAAGTTCGAACGATAGCGGAGTTCCAACGTCTCCCGATCTAGTCGTGGAGTACGACGCTGACCAGCGAACTGTGCACGTTCATGCCCTCGCCGTTGTAGTCAATGAAGCCGAGATCCCTGAACCGATTGAGGAAAAAACTGACGCGCGAACGAGTTGTGCCGATCATGTCCGCAAGCGTTTCCTGGCTCATCTTCGCGATGAGGGGTATCGGTTTCGATTCCTGGCCAAAGTTGGCGAGCAGCAGCAGAAGGCGGGCAAGTCGCTTTTCGCTGGAGTTGAAGAGGTGATCCACGAGATCCGCTTCCATGCGAATGTTGCGAGAAAGCAGGTAGGTTAGAAACCGTTCAGTGAACTCGGGGTCCTGATGGAGAAGGTTTAACATGATCTTCTTCTCCACCCGCAGGATGGTGCTCCGCTGGGCCGAATTTGCTGTGGACATGCGAAGCGGTTGACCCGCCAGACAGCCCTCGCCAAAGAAACTATTTTCCGCCAAGATTGCAACAACGGCCTCTTTGCCCCGCTTGGAGACTACCGTGAGCTTAACTTTGCCGCGCTGAATGTAGAACACCGCATCCGCGGGATCACCTTGCAAGAATATCGATTCGGCCTCTTTGTACTCCCGGCTTGACTTACCCGACGAGAGTTTCGCCAGCAGAACGCGCGGATCGAATGCGGCAACCGGTTCGCTCACAACAGGACGCAGTACCACTTTGGGAGTTGTGGCAGCAGCAAGCACAGGCGTTCGCCTGATGCTTTTTCTCGTTTTCTTTTGGGGAACAGATGGTTTGACGGCCATTGGAATTCTCCACTGGGAAAATCTGTCTGACTGCCTGTCGAATCAGGCAAGTATAGCCTACCCCAATCTAAGTTGCTCGTCAGAAGTACGGGTATGTGAGCTCTTTTGAACAGACGTCGCGAGTACCTGAATGCGAATCTGAAAGTGGTTGAGCAACACTGGAGGTGGAAAGCATGAGAGTAATTCGGCACGAATCCGGCTGGGACATCGCATTGGACATGGTCTTCACGGACAAACAGACAGCCGCAATCGTGTCCGAGCGAATAAGGCACGCGGTGCGGGTTCTCGTGTGCAGTGCAGTCGACCCGAGCATGTGCAGCCAAGAGAGCGGTTCTGCAAAAAATGTGGGTGGCGAAGCGCTTTCCGGAAATGGCCGTGCTCCGATAGCCCAGTGCCTGGGTCATCGCCTTCACAAAGAGGAGTGTTCAGCGAAAACCGGTGTCCCCGATGCTCTCTCTTTAGCCCGCAAGCGTTATTGCTCAGACTAGCGCAAGATCGATTTTCCCCGACGATTGCTTTTGAAGGACAATCCACATCATCTGCTCTCTCGCTAATCACTGTCGCAATAAAGGTAGTTTGCATGGGGACTTCTAGCCACGTAACATAGGAGTTAATGGCTTTAGTTAAAGCGAAGGGTCCCCTCGTTCCTGCCACTGTTGGATTTCACGCCGATTCCAATTCCTACACTATGTCGTTTCAAGCGGAGCGCTTTCACAAAAGCGTCCGGTTTTACTGGATGATTTGCGGAACGCAGAATCCCGACGAATTAGTTTCATGGGGACATGCGCAAACACAGGAATTGGCCGAGGCAGCGGCACAGAAGGAGGTCAATGACCTGATCTCTGGGCTGACAGAATGCGGACTGGTGAAAAGTGCGGTCACCGCATTCACTCGCCGCTGAGTGCCATGTGGACAGAGCAGCCTTCTAGCTGCCGAACTCGTCTGAGTTGCACTATTCGTGTGGACTCTGCTATGCAGTAGCCAAGTCTAGACACCGCAGACTGAGCAATAGTGCACAGTCACTCTGGCTGCATGGGTGTACGTTGTTGAGTGGCTGCATTCACAGTCGCGCAATTTGTGGCGAAGGCAGAATGAAACAGGATGACAAACACTAAGCTTCAAGTCGCGCTCGATGAACTCGAAAGGCTCCGTGACACCGTGAAGGGATTCAAAGATCGCAACGGTAAGCAGCTGCCGAATCCGGATAGTGATGCCGGCCGCGCACTCACTGCTCTTGTAAGTTTCACTAGTGAACTGAACAAGCTGGGTATTAGCGCGGTGGTCAAGCTGTAAAACCCGCGCGGCTGTCAGAATATTGTCGTCAACTTCTCCAGCCCCAGTCGCAGGACCAGATTGCGGGCCGTCACTAATAACAGGCCGCAACCCTCCCGCCTGCGCTATTGACAATACCGCGTCAGATTGAAGGAGACATCAAGAGTTGACCGTGAACCGCAAGACGATCGGTGGGCCCTTGCTGCGCCTGAAGGCGCGGCTTCGAACTGCGCACTTGGCACGGAAGCAAGCCACAGACGAAGCCCCGCTTCGTGCAGAATTGTTGACTGCTCAACAGATGGAGCAGCACGGGAAGAGCTTGGCGGGCTTGCACCAGTTGGATTTGAAGCACGCGTCGGACCAACTCCTGGCCCGGTTAAATGAGAATGAAGATGTTCTCCTTGGCGTTCGCGGCCTGTTGACCGAAGCAGTGGCCGCGCAACGACGAATCACGCCTGCTGGAGAATGGCTGCTCGACAACTTTTACCTGATAGAAGAGCAGATCCGTACCGCCAGGAAACACCTTCCGAAGGGTTACAGCCGGGAATTGCCTCGCCTGTTAAACGGTTCATCCTCTGGTCTGCCGCGTGCGTACGCCATTGCTCTGGAAACGATCTCGCACGGCGACGGGCGCGTCGATCTGGAGAGTCTCAGTAGCTTTATCGCCGCCTACCAGACGGTCACCACATTGAAGCTAGGTGAACTCTGGGCCCTGCCTATCATGCTTCGGCTTGCATTGATCGAGAATCTCCGACGAGTAGCAGCGCGTGTCGCCACCGGCCTTACCGACCGGACACATGCCCAAAACTGGGCAGACCAGATGACGGAGACGGCAGAAAAGGACCCCAAAAGCCTGATCCTGGTGATCGCCGAGATGGCACGGTCGAGTCCCCCACTGGTCAGTTCCTTCGTCGCAGAACTGGCTCGTCGCTTGCAAGGACTGGGCCCGTCGCTGGCTTTGCCTCTCACGTGGATTGAGCAGCGGCTTTCGGAATCAGGTACGACGATCAAGCAGTTGGTCGAGACAGAAAACCAGCGCCAGGCCGCTGACCAGGTTTCCGTCAGCAACAGCATCGGAAGTCTACGTCTACTTGGCGCGATGGATTGGCGCGAGTTTGTCGAAACAATGAGCGCCGTCGAACAGATTCTCCGAGAAGACATTGGCGGCATATACGGCAGGATGGATTTCGCCACGCGTGACCAGTATCGGCACGTTGTGGAGAAGATCGCGAAACACGGTGGCCTCTCCGAGAGTGAGGTCGCGCGCGGGGCGATCCAACTCGCGCGTCAGAACGCAAATACCTCTGATAGCCCTCGTTCCGCCCACGTCGGCTTCTATCTGATCGACAAGGGACTACCGCAGCTCATAAAGGCGGCGGACGCGCACTTGCCTGGCAATCTTCGCACCTTGAGCGAGCGCTCTCCTCTCCTGCTGTACCTAGGCGGAATCGTAGTTCTCACCAGCGCCATTGCCGCAGTCTTGCTGGTCAAGGCGCATCACGGCGGTGTACATAGTTGGCTGTTCGCGCTCACAGGGCTCGTGTCGGTTCTATGCGCCAGTCATCTTGCGATTGCGCTTGTTAACTGGCTGGCGACACTTGTGGCGACTCCCCACCTGCTGCCACGGATGGACTTCTCGGAAGGCATCCCTCCGGAGTTGCGAACGCTGGTTGTGGTTCCCACGATGCTTTCCAGCGAAGCGAATATCGAAGAGCTGGTCGATGCGCTGGAAGTCCGGTTTCTCGCAAATCGCGACGACAACCTCCACTTTGGACTACTGACTGATTTTAGGGATGCAGGTAAGGAATCTCTGCCTGAGGATGAAGCACTATTGCAGCTTGCTCAACGGAAGATCGAGCAGCTGAACGAAACGTATCCTGGCACAAAGTCGAACACATTCTTCCTCTTTCATCGGCCGCGCCGCTGGAATCCCCGTGAGCGGGTGTGGATGGGATACGAGCGCAAACGCGGCAAACTTGGAGATTTGAATGCGTTATTGCGCGGGGCCCCAGCCGAACGTTTCTCCCTGATAGTTGGCGATACTCACGTTCTTTCGAACGTAAAATACGTGATCACGCTCGACACCGACACGCAGCTGCCTCGCGACTCGGCATGGCAGTTCGTTGCGGCTATGGCGCATCCACTGAATCGAGCGCATTATGACCGTGAGAAGCAACGCGTTGTAGAAGGCTACGGCATCCTGCAACCGCGAGTTGCCGTGAGCTTGCCGGGTGCGACACGTTCGCGGTATGCGCGACTGTATGGGAGTGAGCCAGGCATCGATCCCTACACCCGTGCAGTATCCGACGTTTATCAAGACCTCTTCCATGAAGGATCGTTCATCGGAAAAGGGATCTACGAGGTGGACGCCTTCGAACAGGCACTCGCCGGGCGCTTCCCGGAGAATCGCATCCTCAGCCATGATCTTTTGGAAGGCTGCTACGCGCGCGCTGGACTGTTGAGCGATGTGCAGGTCTATGAGGAGTATCCCGCCCGCTACGGCGCGGACGTAAGTCGCCGGCATCGCTGGATTCGCGGCGATTGGCAGCTCCTGCGGTGGGCCCTGGCAAGCGTTCCCGCACCCGGCGCGCTCTTCCAACGGAACCCGCTCTCCACGCTCTCGCGGTGGAAGATATTCGACAATCTTCGCCGCAGTCTCATTCCCGCGGCTCTTACGCTGTTGTTGATCCTCGGATGGATAGTCCTGGCCAGCGCATGGTTCTGGACGACGGCGGTGATTGCTATCGTCCTGCTTCCTTCTTTTCTTATTTCTGGCCACGATGTACTGCGCAAGCCCGCCGACCTTCACCTCGATCAGCATCTCGCAGCGGCGACGCATGCTGCTGGCAGGCATTTCGCCCAGGCGGCATTCACACTCGTGTGCCTGCCTTACGAGGCGTTCTTCACACTGGATGCAATCATCCGAACCGTGACACGGATGTGGTTCACTCATCGCAGGCGGCTCGAGTGGAATCCATCGGGCGCGGCCGGCGTCGGCAAAAGCACGAGCCTCGCTTCGGTGTATCGCAAAATGTGGTTTGCGCCGGCATTGTCTGTGGCTGCGGCAATCTATCTTGCGGCAGTGCGACTTCCTGCGTTTGCAATTGCTGCACCGTTACTCGCAGCCTGGTTCATCTCGCCCGCTATCGCGTGGTGGATCAGCCGGCCGCTTGTCCATCGTGGTGCAAGGCTCTCCACGGAGCAGACGGATTTCCTCCGGCGGATGTCGCGCAAAACTTGGACGTTCTTCGAGACGTTTGTCACAGCCGAGGACAACTGGCTGCCGCCCGACAACTACCAGGAGAACCCCATCGGAGCTGTCGGCCATCGCACGTCGCCGACCAACATGGGACTGGCGCTGCTCTCGAATCTGGCCGCGTATGATTTCGGCTACGTGTCCGCCGGGCAGTTAATTCAACGCACGGAGAATGCGTTGCGTACGATGGGCACGATGCAACGTCACCGCGGCCACTTTTACAACTGGTACGACACAGTCTCGCTGAAGCCGCTAATACCGATGTACGTTTCGACTGTCGATAGTGGCAATCTCGCCGCCGCCCTGCTGACACTGCGCCCGGGACTGCTTGCCCTCCCGGATGACAGGATTCTCGCCGCGCGATTGTTTGCTGGACTTAGCGATACCTTGGCGTGCCTGCTGGAGGCCACACAAGGTTCGTTTACCCCGGAACTCGCGCGCCTTCCGTCTGAATTGGCCAAGCTCTGCGAATCTCCTCCAACGACACTTACGTCGGCTCGCTTGAACCTTGAATCTCTAATTTCCGCGACAACGAATGTTGGGAAGGGGCTCCAGCGCGATTCAGATCGCGAAGGCAAGCAGCGGGCAAATGCTTTTGCCGATCAGTGCCGCGCTGCCATTGATGAACTGGCGTTCCTCGCACCGTGGTCCGTCGCGCTGTCTCAAGAGGGAAGCGGCTTCTTGTCCGATTACAACAGGATCCCTACGCTGCGGGAAATCGCAGCACTCGATACGGATTTATCCGCGCTCGATCAGCAGCAGGTGGGAGCGACCTCTGAAGACAGGACGCGAGTGACTGAAATTCAGTCGCTCATCAAACAAGGTGGCCAACGCGCGCGCGAAAGGATTTCGACACTCGCTACTCTCGCGGACCAGTGCGCGGAACTCACAGTTCTTGATTACGACTTCCTCTACGACAAGGCGCGCCATTTGTTCGCCATCGGCTACAACGTCGGCGAACGCCGCAGAGATCCCAGCTATTACGACCTGCTTGCCTCCGAAGCGCGGCTTTCTACGTTTGTCGCGATAGCGCAGGGGAAACTGCCACAGCAGAGCTGGTTCGCACTAGGCCGATTGCTGACCAACGCCGGCGGAGAGCCCACACTGCTTTCGTGGAGCGGCTCGATGTTCGAGTATCTGATGCCGCTGCTGATCATGCCGACCTACGAGAACACGCTTCTCGATGAAACCTACAAGTCGGCGGTCAACGGTCAAATAGCTTACGGAAAAAGGCGAGGCGTCGCATGGGGTATTTCAGAGTCGGGCTATAACACTACGGACGTCCACCTCAACTATCAGTATCGTGCCTTTGGCGTTCCCGGTCAGGGACTGAAACGTGGCCTTGCTGACGACCTCGTGGTTGCACCCTACGCCTCCGCTCTAGCGCTCATGGTTGCGCCCGAAGAGGCGTGTCTTAATCTGCAGCGGCTCGCGGCCGAAGGTGTCGAAGGTAAATACGGGTTCTACGAAGCTGTGGACCACACCACTTCGCGAGTGCCGCACGGCAAATCCAGCGCAGTGGTTTACTCATTCATGGCCCATCACCAGGGAATGAGCTTCTTGTCCCTCGCATACCTGCTGCTCAACCGGCCAATGCAGAAGCGGTTTGAATCGGACCCATTATTCCAGGCGACGACTCTGCTTCTTCAAGAGCGGATTCCCAAAGCGACTGCGTTCTATACGCATGCGGATGAGTCCTCCGCCGAGCGCCCAACCGACGGCGGCACGCGAACTCCCCTGCGCGTTTTCAAAACTCCGAACACGCTCATACCGGAAGTGCAGTTGTTGTCCAACGGGCGCTATCACTTGATGGTCACTAATTCCGGAGGTGGTTACAGTCGCTGGAAGGACATCGCTGTCACTCGCTGGCGCGAAGACGCAACCTGCGACGAATGGGGAACCTTCTGCTTTATCCGCGATGTTGCCAGTGGACAGTATTGGTCAACAGCGTACCAGCCCACCCGTGAGCCCGTTGAAGAATACGAAGCGATTTTTTCAGATGCGAGGGCGGAATTTCGTTGCCGCAATCTCAATTACGATACCCACACGGAGATCGCCGTCTCCCCCGAAGATGACGTCGAAATCCGCCGCATCACAATCACTAACCGTGGCCGAACGCGCCGAGTCGTAGACGTCACCAGCTACTCGGAGGTCGTGCTCACGTCTTCAATCGCCGACGCACTGCATCCGGCGTTCAGTAACTTGTTTGTTCAGACCAAAATCATTCGGAAGCAGCGCGCGATTCTTTGCACGCGCCGACCTCGCTCGCGCGACGAGCAGTCGCCGTGGATGTTTCACCTGATGGCGGTGCATGGGGCCGACACCGGTCAGCCTTCTTATGAAACGGACCGCATGAAGTTCATCGGGCGCGGAAACACGATCGCTGATCCGCAGGCGATGAGCGGCAGCGCGCAGCTCTCCGGCAGCGAAGGTTCGGTGCTCGATCCTGTTGTCGCGGTTCGCCACCTGGTGACTCTTGGTCCGGGAGAATCCGCCACGATCAATATTGTGATCGGAATGGGCGAAACCCGCGAGGTATGCCTGGCGATGATCGATAAATACCAGGACCGGCATCTCGCAGACCGGGTGTTCGACTTGGCATGGACGCACAGCGACGTATTTTTACGGCAACTTAACGTCACCGAGGCCGATGCGCAATTGTATGCGCGCCTCGCGAGTTCGATCCTATTCGCAAATTCCTCGCTACGCGCAGATGCCAGCGTGCTGATAAAGAACAACCGCGGGCAATCTGGTCTGTGGGGGTACTCGATCTCTGGAGATCTGCCTATCGTGCTGCTGCAGATCGGAGACCCGGAAAAGATCGACGTGGTGCGTCAACTCGTGCAGGCGCATGCTTACTGGCGCTTGAAGGGCCTCGCCGTGGACCTGGTCATCTGGAACGAAGATCGTGCAGGCTATCGGCAAGTTCTGAACGAACAGATACTGGGACTGATTGCAGCCGGTATCGAGACGGTCCCCCCTGGAAAGCCAGGAGCAATCTTCGTACGCTTTGCGGACCAGATGTCCGCCGAAGACCGCGTTCTACTGCAGACGGTTGCTCGCGTCACCATCTCTGACGGCCAGGGCTCGCTGGCCGATCAGGTGAATCGTCGCGCCCCGGTTGCATCGGCGGTTCCGCGCTTGACACCAATGCGGACACATATTGCGGAGCCCGATGCTACGGCGGCGCAGCCTCGCAAGGATCTGACGTTTTCAAATGGAGTTGGCGGATTCACTCCTGACGGGCGAGAGTACGTCATTACCACCACCCCGGAGCAAGCGACGCCTGCGCCGTGGATCAACGTGCTCGCGAATGCCAAGTTTGGAACCGTGATTTCCGAGTCCGGTTCCGCCAACACCTGGGCCGAGAATGCTCACGAGTTCCGCCTTACTCCCTGGAACAACGATCCCGTCAGCGATTCCTGTGGAGAAGCTTTTTACCTGCGCGACGAGGAGAGCGGCTACTTTTGGTCACCTGCGCCGCTACCCGCTCGCGGTGCGACACCGTATGTGAGTCGGCATGGATTCGGCTACAGCGTCTTCGAACACGCAGAGGGCGGCCTCCGATCGGAGTTGTGGATTTACGTCGATCTGAAGGCCGCCGTAAAGTTCGAAGTGCTGAAGGTAAGAAACGAGTCGGGACGATTGCGCCGCCTTTCTATCACCGGATACGCGGAATGGGTTTTGGGTGATCTGCAATCCAAAACATCCATGCACGTCGTAACCGATGTTGGTCACAACAGTTCCGCTCTATTTGCGCGTAATCCCTACAACACGGAATTTGCGAACCGCGTAGCCTTCTTCGCATCTGACGCTGCAAGGCAGACGCTCACGTGCGATCGCACGGAGTTCCTGGGGCGCAACGGCACACTTCGAAATCCGGCCGCGATGTTGCAGTCGCAGCTTTCTGGCAAGGCAGGCGTTGCATTGGATCCGTGTGCCGCGATACATGTGCCGTGCGAGATTGCCGATCGCGAAGAGCGCGAGATCGTCTTCATTCTGGGCGTAGGAGTAGACGCCGAAGATGCGAGCAACATGGTGCGTCGCTTCGCTGGCCACGCCGCCGCCCGAGCCGCGCTCGAAGAAGTTTGGGAATATTGGAATCACACACTGGGCGCAGTGCAGGTGGAGACACCCGACGAATCTCTCAACGCACTCACTAACGGCTGGCTCGTTTACCAGACGCTTGCATGCCGCGTTTGGGGGCGCAGCGGTTTCTATCAACCCGGAGGAGCATTTGGATTCCGCGACCAGCTGCAGGACGTGATGGGGCTAATCCATGCTCAGCCACCGCTCGTGCGCGAACACCTGCTACTGTGCGCTTCGCGCCAGTTTCCGGAGGGAGACGCCCAGCATTGGTGGCATCCGCCTGCTGGCCGGGGTGTGCGTACGCACTGCTCCGATGACTACCTATGGCTGCCTCTCGCAACGTGCCGGTACGTGCTGATGACGGGCGACACCGGTGTACTCGATGAGCGCATTCACTTCATCGAAGGCCGCTTGGTGAACCCGGACGAAGACTCCTATTGGGACCTGCCCACGCAGTCGCAAACCGTTGCCACCCTTTACGAACATTGTGTGCGAGCTATTCTGAAGAGCACCCCTGTCGGTGAACACGGACTCCCTTTGATGGGGGCCGGAGACTGGAACGATGGCATGAACCTTGTCGGCCAACAAGGCAAGGGGGAAAGCATCTGGTTGGGATTCTTCCTTTACCAGGTACTCATGCAGTTCGCTTCCCTCGCGAAGCTGCGTGGTGATTTCTCCTTCTCCGAACGTTGCGCGGCTCAAGCGTCGCAACTGCAAAACAATATCGAACAAAGTGGGTGGGATGGCGAATGGTATCGCCGGGCTTACTTCGACGATGGTACGCCGCTGGGCTCGTCAACGAACGCCGAGTGCCAGATCGATTCCATCGCACAGAGCTGGTCCGTTTTGTCCGGAGCAGGTGACAACGACCGCTCGCACATGGCGATGGACTCACTTGATCGGCGTCTTGTTCGTCGCGATGCCGGATTGATTCAACTTCTTGATCCGCCTTTCGACAAATCGGAATTGAATCCAGGCTCGATCAAAGGCTACGTCCCTGGCGTAAGAGAAAACGGTGGCCAATACACGCACGCGGCCATATGGGCTGCCATGGCATTCGCCGCTCTGGGCGACGGTCGTCGCGCGTGGGAGCTTTTCGAGATGATCAATCCCGTCAACCACGGGAGATCTGCCGAAGGAATTCAGACCTACAAAGTGGAACCCTATGTGATTGCCGCGGACGTGTATGCAGTCGACCCGCATACGGGGCGCGGAGGATGGACCTGGTACACGGGTTCTGCCGCGTGGATGTATCGGCTCATCACCGAGTCGCTGTTGGGGCTGAGACTGGAAGTGGACAAGCTTCACTTTGAGCCGTGTCTTCCTGTGGATTGGCAGTCCTTCAAACTTCACTACCGTTATCGCGAAACGCATTACCACATCACGATCACACAAACGCGGGGTGCAGGCATCGACTCACACGTAACGGTTGATGGTGTTCAGCAAAACGACAGTTGCATTCACTTGGTAGATGACCACAAGGACCACGTAGCTGTTGTGCAACTCGCCGTCCGAACCCAAGTGCCGGCGTTCTCTCGCTGATTCGGTGAAGACTGTGAGACATCGACCAACGGCTGCATTTGTTTCCTGCCGACCGGTTGAACCAACTGTCTGAAGGTCAGCAAGAGGATCAGCGCCGCATCACGCTTATCGTTCTTCTGCTTGCGCGGTTCGGTAGCGACTCTTGGCGGGGTGCCTTTCCTTGCACTCGATGTCGAGTTCCTCCATCAACTCCAGGAACCACTGCATCGATCCGGTCGCCTCAATGCCGACCTGCACCGGGCCTTCAAGAGAATGTGATGCTCCCTCTCGCCACCGTCGCGAAGCCGAGCCGCACCAAACGCCAGAAGGCACTTGAGCTCTTGGAACGTGTTGGTCTTGCAGACAAGGCGAACAGGCTGCCCAACCAATTATCGGGAGGAGAGCAAGGCAGAGTGGCGATTGCACGCGCACTCGTGAACGAACCGCCTGTGCTCTTAGCAGACGAGCCGACCGGAACTCTCGACAGTCAAACGGGTGGCGAGATTATTCGTATCTTCCGTAAGCTGAACGAGAATGGACAAACGATCTTCATGGTCACCCACAATCCGGACAATGCACGAGTGGCCCACCGAACACTCTTGATCCGAGACGGACGGTTAGAGCCTCCAACGATTTCACCGCCCGTCCAGCAAACGCTTTCAGGACAGGAGTCATACGTATGAGTCGCCGCACGCAAGCTCAAGCCACCCCGCCACAGGGATACTGGTCAGCCAGTCAAGCCTACATCCTCGCCGTGATTACGCTAGTGGTCGGCTTCGCGGCGGGTTACTTCTTTCACGGGTCTGGACAGACTGTCACACCAATTTCCAGCTCAACTCCGCAAGTAGCGATGCCACCTTCACAGGACGCGATGGTCACGCCCCTGCTACGCCAACTTGAAGCGATGCCTCGCGACCCAGCATTACTAGCCCAGATCGGTAACACGTACTACGACGCGAAGGACTATGCCAACGCCATTGAATACTACCGACGGTCGCTTGAGAATAAGCCCGACAGCGTCGACGTCAGAACAGACATGGGTACTGCGATGTGGTACTCGGGCGATCCTGACGGCGCACTCCGTGAATTCGAGAAGTCGCTTCAATACCAGCCGAATCACGGCCACACCCTGTTCAACAGGGGTATCGTGAGATGGCAAGGTAAAAACGATGTTCAGGGAGCATTGGCAAGCTGGAACCAGTTGCTGGCATCAAACCCAGGTTATCCTGAACGTCAGAAAGTCGAGCAGTTGATTCGGCAGCTCAAATCGGAAGGATCCTAAGCTGCGTCATTAGATGGAGATGCCTGTGCGAACACCGGATGATGGAATCGAGCAGTACCGTGCGGCCGTGACTCGGTACCTGCGTTATCTGGTTCGCGACGCCTCCGATGCCGACGACCTGACACAAGAGGCCTTCCTGCGCGCACACCAGCAACGAGGCGCATTGCGAGATGTGGCAGCAATGGAGAGCTGGCTGTACCAGATTGCGACGCACGCCGCCATCGACCGGATGCGGCAGCGTGTACGATCCTCTCGGCGGGAGATAGCCGAACCCGTCGAAGACCTGCCCCTTACTGACCAGAAGCAAACATCCCCACTAGCGATCGTGCAGCAAGCGGAGATGAGCGCCTGCGTGCAACGCTACGTGGCCAAGCTCTCGGACATGTACAAGGCGGTGCTGCTACTGCACGATGCTGACGGTTTGACCGGCAACGAAATCGCGCGCCTGTTGCAGGTTCCGCTTTCCACGGTGAAGATGCGGCTCCACCGTGCGCGTCGGAAATTGCAGGCCGCATTGAATGAAGGCTGCGACTTTGAACGTGACGGACGCGGCGTTTTCGTGTGCGAACCAAAACCTGACCGGTGACCTCAGAGCCTCACCGCGATTGTGTTGGCTAGCGCCCGTGCGTGCTCGTTAAGTTCAAACTCTGGCATCTCCTCAATGCCGAAGAGCTTTCGATCGAAGTCGTACAACCGGTCCGCAATGATGACCTCGGGCTCCAGGCTCGGAATAACGCCCTTCATCATGCGCGTGGCACACTCGATCAAGCAGCCCTCGATGGCGAGGATACGAGTTGCATTCCGTGCCAGTGCACGCTGGCCGGTGTCTTTGGTGAAAGCGCCGCCTAGGCACAGGCGTGCCGTCTTTTCTGGGGCTAATTGCGAGCAGAGGATGTTCGCCGCTCGCCGTGCAACCTCCCCTCGCAGGCAACCGCCCTCGCAAGACATGACGACTATCGGTTTTGACGCCTGCCTCTGGGCATAATCCTCACACAACGAGCAGGCTTTACTGGTCTTCTGAATCATTACCGCCTCGTACTCTGCAGTACGCATGGCTTGTCCTCCTACTAAGCAGGACGACACAGGCCGGGAAATGGATACAACAAGCGTGGATGACTCAGGCGAGGCGCATTTGAGGACCATTGCCCTGCAAGCTCTCGAGACGAATCCAGATCGAGGAAGGGATTTCGGGCTGGCTGAATAGCGCACCGGCCGAGCGACTCCCGTTGGCTGTGAAGACGCCACCTCGACCCGGTCCCGGCGTTCAGCAGCTCAAGTCTGGTGTCTCTTGGTGCCCGTGGTACTCATGGGTATCACCCGCACGCGAGAAAGGTAGTTATTCCTTCGCTGTTAAGCCCCCAGAAGGTACTATGTCCTCGGAAATGGCCGAGGCTCCTCGGTTTTCACTCAAGGTGCAGAATGTCCGCTATGAGCTCGACTGCTTCAACCAGTGCCGCGATTCAGATTCTGATCTCCCGCTGGCGGGAAGATCCGGATGCCACATATCAAACCTGGTTTTTATGGCCAGAACGCCTGAAGAACTTCCGGTCAATACGACGCGGCATAGAACAGGTCATCGCCGAAATTAAGAGCGACAGGTTCGGAACAGCCTATCGGGGATCCTCACTAGAGACCGTGGTCAAATCTATCGCCGAGCAACGGCAAATCTTTAAGGGAGCAGATCATCCCTTTCTCTGGAAGCCCAAGCTTCGCATTCCAGATATTTACGAGTCACGTGCCAACCAACTCGCATTCGGCCAGTTCCTTGATACCTGTATGTGCTGCAACACGGAGGCACAATTGGTCTCAGCCGTTCATCGGCTCGATCAACAAGCCATCAAGGGCCTCGGACCTGCTGCCGCAAACCTCATGTATTTTCTTCATCCCACAATTATGCCGCCGTTTAATACTGCGATTGTTAATGGGTATAACGCGCTGACTGGGGCAAAGGTGAAGCTCGGGAACTGGGGCGAGTACCTGGCAATGAGAACCGGCATTCTGCGAATCGTCGAAGAACACCGTGCCTTACTGTCCAATGACCTCGGAGCCGTAGGCGGGCTGCTCTTCGATATTGGGCAGGAGCGCTATGCTCCCCCTCCAATTGGAAAGGACGAACAGCAACGGGCCAAGTGGGAAAGCGACCTTGCGATCGTGCGCGAACTCAGCGCCAAGGAGAGGAAGGCCGCAGACGAAGCAAGAGAAGGAGATCGTACGCACACTGAGATTCAAGGATGGCTTCGCGACCTTGGGCGAGCGCTTGGTTTCGCTGTTTGGGTTGCTGCGAATGACCGTTCGCGAACGTATCTCGCGGGCAAGTTATCGGACAATTGCCTGACTAAACTCCCGGTATCGGTTCTTGGAGGGGGCGATGCAGTGGCCTTGATTGATGTAATTTGGTTTACATCGGAGGGTGTTCCGGCTGCGGCATTTGAAGTTGAGCACACGACTTCAATCTATTCTGGGATCGTGCGACTTCTCGATCTCGCCCGGGGCTCCGACAACGAACCCGCGGTACCGCTATTTCTTGTAGCCCCTGACAACCGGGAAAGTGAAGTGCGAGAACAACTGCGGAGACCGGCATTCCGCATGACGACGTCCAACCTTCGTCTTCGGTATCTTCGATACGGAGAACTCGAGAAGAACCGAGAGGCCATTAGTCGGTTTGGCAGCGGTTTACGACCAATTGAACTGATCGCAAAGGACCTAACTTATTGCCAGTATTCAGGCCAGCGCGAGACTAGTTGATACCCAGTCACTCCGCGTCCCCGCGCTTTCAGCGGGGCGCGGCGGGCGTAAAGAGAAGATCGAGTCTCCTGTTCTGCTGTGAATACCTCTCGCATGTTGTCGAGCGGGCGTGGGCGTAGAGAAAGAACTCACTCTCCTGCTGGTCTTGATCGACTGCTGAGAAATCCCGAACCCAATAGAGAAGACACCTACTCCTCTCTCTCCATCTCCTGATGTGCCGGATACGACGTGGCACGGCCAGGCCATCGCACATCATCGAATACGGAATACGCAAACAGTAGCGACGTGGATAACCGGTGCAATCAGCGCGAGGAAATCAACCTGGTGGCGGCGCGGCGGGGAGTAGAGAAAGAACTCACTCTCCTGCTGGTCTTGTTCGACTTGCGGGGGCTCGGTCCTAAAGTTGCGGTGATGGCACTCAGTGACCAAAACGTTGGACAATCCAGCCGATAACTGTCCCACCAATCGCGCCGAGCACGATGATGGGGACATAGGTTTTCGTGATAATGGCATCGGCGAGGCTAAGAAGCACGGCAACGATTAAGCCACTCGCCCAACCGGGCCATGGGAGCGTGACTGCCCCGAGAACGAAACCGATGGAGAATCGGTTGATAAACGCTCCGAGCAGCGCCGCTTTCTTGTCAGGGAAAGTGAGGGGAAGCATCGAGGCGGCAGATAAAGCGCCGTAGACAAGACCACAAACTGCCCCAAGCATCAGCCGTGACATAGCGCCGAATTATCTCACGCCAGCAGCTCACGAACGGTTTAGAACACTGCCCGCATCTTCGGGAACGGCTTCGGCCCAGGTGGCGCAGTTTCCACGCCGGCACCGGCCCAGGTGCGCAGTTTTAACAGCGAACAGGGCCCGCCAGACCGGTGCCGGAACCTGGGAGCAAGATCGCCACGCACCCATCCCGATAGATCACTGAACAACAGAGACTTACGACTGATCGACGCTAATCCGCGGTAGCGGATTCTGAAGGCGGCAGTTTCCGGGATCATAGGGAAACTCCTAGTCTGCACCGGCTCAACCGCGCGGGCGACGAACGTCGCCCGTAGTTTCCGGTACCGCGTCGTCAACGCTGATGCCCCGAACCTTCGTTCAGGATCTCGACGCCGAGGATCTTGGCCGCGCACATGGCGCCGTACTCGTTCGCGCCCGCCAGCGTGATGTCGAACGGCATCACCTGGTCGCTGTAAACCGGCGAAGCCAGTTCATGCAGACCGTAGATGTCGGACACCTGCGTGTCGAGCTTGTCGATGGTTTCGCCGATCGAGAGGCCGTTGCGGCGCACGATGGAGGACTGGAACAGAGCGTTCGCGTCCGGCGCATCCTGGCTGAACTGAGGACGGATCTCGTCGATGTCAGCGACGTACTGGCCCCGTGCCTTGTGGAACAGGTTCAGGAGAGCGTGACGATCGAAGTTGATCCAGATGAGGTTGCCGGCAATGCCGCGCTTGTTACGCGAGTAGGCACGTGGGTCCGCACTGCCCATCGTATAGATAGGCGCTTTCTCGCGAGTGATGGCGTAGCTGATCTCGCCGGCTTTGGCTCGACACTGCTCTGAGTACATACTCGTGATCGTAGTTATCCCGGCGGTTTCCGCTTGACAGCGCCGCCCGTTCAGGAGTATATGAGTATGTCTCTTTCGAGCCCCACACCGACCCTTACCTGCGCCGCCGCCAACCGTCTCGACTGGACCTTCGCCCTCGCCCGCTATACCACCGACCGCCGGGAACAACTCGGTCTGACGATCCCGGCCGCCGCCGAACTGGCCGGTCTGCAGCTCTCCGAGTGGTTGGGCCTAGAGGACGGCTGGGTGCCCGACGATCTCGCGACGCTGCGGGCGATCGCCGGCGCCCTGCGGGTCCGCTGGACGGACTACAGCACGGTGGCGTTCTTGGCCAGGTGTAGTCAGGAGTGCCGTTAGCGCAGCGCCGGGGATCCGATCTGGCCTTCTTCGGGTCCCCGCTCCCTCTCCCCCGCGCCGAAATCCTGATGCGGCTGTACTCATAACCAGATATGCTCACCTCGGAGGGCGACCGGCCCGGACGAGGAGGTGAGCGGAATGGCAGAAGTGAAGGTGAAACGAATGAACATCAACGTGGAAGTCACCCTGCACGACGCCTTCAAGGCGGCGACCGCCGCCCGAGGCGTCAATATGACCGACGTCCTTCTCCAGTTCATAGAAGACTACGTAGCGAAGAACGGTGTATCGCCGAAGAAGAAGACGGGGCGCAAATGAAGCGAGCGGCCCTGTACATGCGCGTCTCCACCGTCGATCAGCACCCCGAAACGCAACTGCACGACCTGCGCGGCCTCGTCGCGCAGCGCGGTTTCCAAGTCGTCCAGGAATACACCGACAAAATCTCCGGCGCTAAGGCAAAGCGCCCCGGCCTCGATCAACTCCTGGCAGATGCGCGCCGCGGCAAGTTCGACATCGTGATCGTGTGGGCGTTCGACCGCATGGCGCGGTCGGTCCGCCACTTCCTCGAGGTACTCGATGACCTAAACCAACTGCAAATCGAGTTCATCAGCTTCCGCGAGAATGTCGATACATCGGGCCCGCTCGGCCGCGCCCTAGTCGTCATCATCGGGGCGATCGCCGAGCTCGAGCGCAACCTCATCATCGAACGTGTGCGCGCCGGCATGCGCCGTGCCCGGCTCGAAGGCCGGCGCATCGGCCGCGAGCCGCTGAACGTCGATCGCCAAGCCCTACTTCGTGACCGCGGCCGCGGCATGAGCCTCACCGACCTGGCGAAGGCCTACCGGATCTCGCGCACAAGCGTGTGCCGCGTCCTCCGCGAACACCGTGCCGACGACCTAGTGCCCAAAGGGGTCGTTCCGGCGCCTCTGCAAGTGCAAGAAAACACGCGGGGAGAAATCCCCGCGTGAGGTAGTGTCCAAGACTCCGGGTTTAGACACCGTCCCCGCCGAAGGACAGCGCCCTTGATTCATTTCACGAGCCCAATACCGCCCTGTCACGCCAGGAGCACCTCGATGAAATGCATCTAGTCCTTCCAGTAATATTCATATCCGATCGGCGCGATGGGTTTAACCGGACGGATGGGTTTGATCGGAGGAATGGGCTTTATCGGCTTGATCGGTTGGATTGGGCTGATGGGTTTGATTCCTGTTGGTTTCTTCCTGAGATGCCACGCCATATGCGATGCCTCCATAAGTAGAATTGGACTGCAGTTTCACACGTCTCCTGTAGCCACTCAGCCGGGCCACAGCGCTCTCACTCCATGACCGCAGGACGGATGTGAGTGGCGTCACCTGTTGCTATGACGGCGCCACAGGCACAGTCACTTTGGATCGGACGGTCGCTCTCATCCAACTCCCATTCCGGTAAGAAGAATTTCAAGTCATTCGGTGTTCGGTTCGTGATCCGAAGTGCGACCTGCATGAACTCCATCAGTGCAAGGCTAACCCCGAGCATGTTGAGGGGCAGCACGCTGGGCTCCACACCATCGGTTTCCTCGGGTGCAAGACCGTAAGGAATTCGCCGTTCGATACCTCCCTGAGTGCCCTGCGCCTCTCGAGTGAGAATGCGCGAAGAGATCGTTTCACGGCACCATGCACACGGAATTCCAGGGGACCACACATGGGCGTGTGTCATCAGGGCGTCGATTCGTTTGTGTCTATCGGGGTGTATCCAAGACGCCATGTCCTCTCCGGCATGAATACCCCACATTACAGGTTCTCTCATGATTGCCTCTATGACGCGTATAACAGGGATTGCATCTGAACGACCGCATTACGAAGTTGATCTGAACCACCGAATAGCGCAGCGATTTCCATCACATTGCCATGGTCAGAGATGGGTGGAACCTTGAGGACGTCGGGGATCAGGAACTCACTGGTACCGTGCTCGGCGTATTTCTCCAGGAGTTCGTCCAAGGTGGCCCGCGCATGGGGGGCGTAGCGATCAAAGAAATCCTTGCGATCTTTTCGTAGCCGCTCAACGCGTTCACGCCGTGTGCGAAGCGGTGCATTGAAAGCCAAGTGACAGAGCAAGTCGAAAGCGTCCGCATCCGGCTGTTTCGTCTCAAGCCGGACTCGATCAATATCAATGCCCCGATCTTCCAGCGCAGTGACGATCTCACTTCGCTGCGTAGCGCTTGCCCACTTCTGGCGCAATGACTCCGCGGACTGATAGAGCGTGCGAACTTTCTCGCCGGTGTAGTCGGTGAACTTTACAACCTTGAGCTGCTTACCATCGGCATCGAGTTCATGTGACAAGCGGCCTCGGACGTATGCGCACCAGAGTCCTTAGAAAGAAGATCTCGGAACAGAAGGCGTTGGCAAGGAGAGGGCTTGGGCCCATCGATGGACGGCTTCGTCAGGAACTTGCCGCGATGAAGATGAGCGAGCAGCGCTACTTGCAACTAAGGAGAGAGACTGCATCGCTGCGGGAGAAAGAAGCCAAAGAGCTTTCAGAGCGCGATCGCCGCCACAAAAAACGAACAATCCGGTCACTCGAGCGGTACTTAAAGCGATCTAACCGCCTGCTCCTGGCTTTGATGGGGAATCCCGAATACGACGCCACGTTGACAATGTGGCAGCAGCATGTCAGGTGGATGAGGCTGAATCTCGTTTACTTCAAACCGCTGCCACCGATAATTCGGCCGAAACAGCGACAGCAGAAGGTTCTCGACCTCCTCACCGAGATGGCGATCCGAGGTCTGAAGAACGAAGGCTACGCACCACCAGAACCACGTGAACTTCGTCGAGTGGTGCGGCTGTATGTTCGCTCTTCTAACAGGGGCCGTGAAGGACGCAACTCCGTTCCTGGAATGCTGAAGTATCCAAATCATTTCGACAGCACGTGGTTTCTCGCACAGTGGGTTATCTCGCGAACTGCTGCTGAGCTGGAGCGCCTGCCATGAAGGGGCGGAAGCGAAGGCCATCCAAATCGAGGCAGAACATTACTGCACATCGACGTGCTATGGCCGATCCAGCGCTGCAAAGGCAAGTTGCACGGCTTCGCCGCACGTGGGCGAAATTGGGGCACGTCGAACGCGGTCTTCATCTTCGAAGGCTCGCGGACGCTGGATGCTCGACGCGCGGTATTGCCGAGGCCATTGGTGTTTCCGCGACGACCGTCCGACGTTTCCTTGAGATCGCGTCCCTGCCCGACTATGAGCGCGAGAATGTGGCGAACGGCGTGTCTGCGAAGAAGGTATTGTCCGCCCGAGCTAGCGGTCGCCGACATCGCAGGACTCTTCAGCGCCTGGCCATTGAGAAGGAATCTGGAAAGCTCAGCGACGAGCTCTCGGACATTGTGATCGGATTTGCGAAAGGCGAACTCGGTGACTTCCGAACGACTCCTGATGAGTTGCCGCTGTTCCTGAACGCGGTTGGACGCGAAGTGAAGTCACAAGATGCTTTGCATGTGAAACGCGAGCGAGTATCGAAACGCCTCGCTTTGAAGGACCAGCTGAAGGCCGTCAGACCCAAGCGTCCGAAGAATGATCATCCTATTGAAGAACGGGCCGAATGGTTGGCGCGTTTCGTTCGGGCTCGGTTCTCGGAACCCGTGATCTGGGAACGCGCATTGGAGAAGTCTGCGAAGCGTGAGAAGGAGCTCGTACCGCTGCGTACTCTGGCTGACACCGTGCGCTCCAAGTCATGGGGTCCCACTTTCATTGTTATTCCACCCCGTCCCATAACTAGACCTGCCCGGGAAGTCATGAAACGGCAAGGTCGAAAACCCGCCGAGAACTGACGCAGTGCCGTTTCCAATGCCGTTTGAACCCTTCTGGCACTCGGCTACGCATCTGGCTAGGTCAAACCACGTATCACGTGTTTTCTGACTAATTTATGCTTGACATTGTCTAGACAAGGTTGCAACAATGTAGCCGATGCGAACGAATGATGATTCCGAGCAGTCCCTCAGCGTCATGGAGTATTTCATCCTGGCGCTGGTCGGCAAGGCCCGGCTGACCTCTCTTTATGCCTTTCAGCAAAGGGCAGGTCTCCAGCCGGGTGGCATCCGAACGTCGTTGCAGCGGTTGGAAGATCACGGTCTGCTAGAGCGCGCTAAATCCGGAAGTCGGCAACGGCGAGATCTCTCGCTGACCCCCGCCGGTGCCCGCTTCCTCGAAAAAACGTGGAAGCATTGCCTTGCCGACTACCCGGACGCAGAGAGCATCTTGCGAGCGGCCACTATCGCCGTACTCATGGGCGATCAACACTACGCGGCAGAGTATCTGTCGGGCGTTGCGCTCACGCGCGAATCATCAGGAGAGGAGAAGAACATGGAAGCAGAACGGTTGGGAAGAGGGCGGTTAGAGCCGCTGTCCACCTATGCGTGGATGCGAGCCCTAACCGAGGCTCAGCGTCGAGAGGGAGAAAGCAAAGCCTTCTCGAAGCTGGGCCGAACCCTGAAGGAGAAGCACCAACCAGATGTCGTTCAACAGCGGTAATACACGGCCCTATAACGCAGATGGTGCGGCGATTCCGCCGTCCGTCTTCAACACTCAGCAGCAAGCCGCCAGCCACGTTCCGCCGACGTCGCGCGAACTCCAGCGGTTCATCGAACGCAAGCGGTATCAGGAACTCGGCTACGAACTCCCGATGAACAGCAAGGAAGCAGCCGCGTACATCGGCTACCACCAGAAGACGGTCGAGCGCATGGCGCGCGAGGGGGAAATTCCCGCACATCCTGCCTCGGGCGTACGTCGCAAGACGTGGAAATTTTACGCCTCCGAACTGGACGCATGGCTTCGCGGCAAGGTAAGCTCACGTCGCCATCCGTGTTCGCCTAACGGAAAGGACACCGTTCAGTGAGGCGAGCACGTTATCAGTACGGGACCGTGGAGTTGAGTCCGCGGTCCCAAGGTCCCGCAGTCTGGGTCTATCGTTGGCGGGAGCCCGGCCCCCAGGGGAAGAGCATCCGCCGCACCTTGGTTCTCGGCACAACTGAGAAGATCAAGACGAAGGCCCAGGCGCTGAAAGCAGCCGAGGGATGTCGGCTGAAAGTGAATGACGACTACGCGACGACGCGCGTGATCACATTCGGAGCATTGATCGACCGGTTCATCCTCGAAGAGCATTTACACGAAGCGAAGGATCGAAACCGCTCGGTGGGGCTCGTAGCAGAGGATGAGGCGTTCAACTACGAACTTCTCGAGCCTTCTACGGCGAGTTCTTACCTGTCGATGATCAAGGTGCATATCCGTCCGCGGTGGGAGAAAGTCCCGCTTGAGGACGTCAAGCCTGGGAAGGTGGAAACTCGGCTCAAGAGCATCGATCGCGAGCCGAAGACAAAAGGCCACCTGAAGGAGCTGATGCACCGGCTCTTTGAAAAGGCAATGTTGTGGGAGCTGTTGCCTATCGATCGTAATCCGATGGAGTTGGTAACGGTCAAGGGCATCAGCAAGCGAGCGAAAAAGCCGACCGTGCTCACGGTTGAGCAATGCCTCATCATAATCTCGCTCTTGCCAGAGCCGTATCGCACGATGGTGATGGTCGCCATCTGCACCGGCCTGCGCGTGAGCGAGATCCTGGCGTTGCGCTGGAGCCGCATCGACTTCGAGAACCTGACGGTGACAGTGAGGGTGAAAGTGGTCAACGGGCGTGTCGGTCGCGTGAAGACCGAGTACTCCGAAGACGAGCTTCCACTTGATCCGGAGTTCGCAGCAGTACTGCTCAATTGGAAGAGCCGTTGCCCGAAGTCGCCGGGCGACTGGGTTTTTCCGAGCCCGTTCACCGACCGTTGCTACCATGCCGGCCCCATTCAGCAGGACTACATCCGTCCTGCTGGAAAGAAAGCCGGGGGCGTGTCGGTCGGCTGGCACACGTTCCGTCACACGTACCGTACGTGGCTCGACGCGACCGGAGCCCCCGTTGGCGTTCAGCAGAAGTTGCTTCGTCACGCGGACATCGGCACGACGATGAAGTACGGGAACGCGTTGATGGAATCGAAACGCGATGCGAACAGCAAGGTCGTTCGCATGGCACGTCCGCTCCTGCAACAAGCACACGCGTAGTTATGAAATGCAGTTCGAGGAATTGAAAAAGGGCTGCTCGCGGCAGCCCTTTTCAGTTGATCTAACGAGTGCAGATCTTAATGGACCTGTAATGGACCTGCGCTCGGAGCGTTCTTGGCTCGCAACTCGTTGATTCTTTGGTTGCGGGGGTAGGATTTGAACCTACGACCTTTGGGTTATGAGCCCAACGAGCTACCAGACTGCTCCACCCCGCACTTGAATAGTATCAAGCAGTACTGATTGCGTCAAACTTGTCCTGATGTCCTTACCTCGGAAAGGCCACGAGTCGCAAGGCTTACGGTTAATCAGCTACCTGTCAGCGAGTGTTTCGAAGAGAATCCTCTGTCGACGGCCCGGTTGCGACCGCGCCACTTCTGATCTCCCTCTGATGATCTCTGCAGTTTTACGGCCTCTACTCTTCATCGTTCGCGCATTCATTCGCTACAATGAATTCAATGGAGTGAGGAATGATGGACAACCATCTGAAATTGAAGAAGGTCCACCATCTTGAGTTCTGGGTGGGCAACGCCAAGCAGGCGGAGTACTACTACCGCAAGGGATTCGGATTCTCTCAAGTTGCGTATCGTGGTCTGGAGACGGGCGATCGCGAAGAAACCTCGTACGTCCTGCGGCAGCACAAGACCAACTTCGTCCTGACCACGCCCTTGAAGCCCGATCATCCGGCTATGCAGCACATCTGCAAACACGGCGATGGCGTTCGGGATATCGCCCTGCAGGTGGAGGATGCCGACTTCGCCTTCGAAGAGGCTATACGTCGTGGCGCGACGCCTGTCATGCAACCGCATGAGCTGAAGGACGAGAACGGAACCGTGCGCCGCGCGGCCATTCAAACCTACGGTGACACTATTCACTCGCTCATTTCCTACAAGGATTACAGCGGGGCGTTCCTGCCCGGGTACAAGGAGTCGCGCGTTCCGGGCGAGGACGTTGGCATTCTCCGTATAGACCATATCGTCGGCAACGTCGAACTCGGAAAGATGAACTACTGGGCCGATTTCTACAAAGACGTTTTCGGATTCCACCGCTACATCAGCTTCGACGACAAGGACATCGCGACGGACTACTCGGCGCTCATGAGCATCGTCATGTCAGACGATTCGTACTCCGTGAAGTTTCCCATCAATGAGCCAGCGCCAGGGCGTCGCAAGAGTCAGATTGACGAGTATCTCGAGGCCTACTATGGCCCCGGGGTGCAGCACATCGCGCTGCTCACAACGGACGTACTTGAGACCGTCGCCAACCTGCAGGCTAATGGCGTCGAATTTCTGCGCGTGCCAGATGCATACTATGACACGCTTCCCAGCCGCGTCGGCGAGATCAGCGAGTCCATCGATGCCATTCGGCAACTCGGAATTCTCGTCGATCGCGATGAAGAGGGTTATCTTCTCCAAATTTTCTCGAAGCCGGTCGAAGACCGTCCAACTGTTTTCGTTGAGGTCATTCAGCGGAAGGGAAGTCGTGGTTTCGGCAAAGGCAACTTCAAGGCCCTGTTTGAAGCGATCGAACTCGAGCAGGCACGTCGCGGCAATCTGTAGATAGCTGTTCTCGTTTGAGAGCGCCCCCTTTTGTTCTCAGCGCCACGCTGTTCGGCCATGTTCCCTGGGGCGGTCGCGCGAAGTTCACTGTCGTCAGCGAAAACAGAGAGCGCTCATGTCAAAAGCAGAAGCAGATGGAGTGCAGTACCTCAGCGGTTTCGGAAATGAATTCGCCACCGAGGCCTTAGCGGGCGCACTGCCCGTCGGCCAGAACTCGCCACAGCAGGCGCCATTCGGTTTGTACGTCGAGCAACTCAGCGGGACGCCGTTCACTGCGCCGCGCGTAAGCAATCGGCGCACCTGGCTGTACCGCATACGTCCTTCGGTGATGCATCCGCCCTATCAACCCATACAGAGCCGACTGCTGCGCAGCACACCCTTCGATGAAGCGGTCACTTCGCCCAATCAGTTGCGGTGGAATCCCCTGCCCATTCCGCAGGAAGCTACCGATTTCGTTGATGGCCTTACGACCGTTGCCGGAAACGGAGACTTGTCGGCTCACTCCGGCGTCGCGATCCATATATATGTAGCGAACCGCTCTATGACCGACCGTTTTTTCTATGATGCAGATGGAGAGCTGCTTATTGTTCCCCAGCTTGGTCAGCTCGTAATCCATAGCGAAATGGGAAAGATCGCCGTGTCGCCGGGCGAGATTTGCGTCGTCCAGCGTGGCATTAAGTTTCGCGTGGAACTCATTGATTCGGAAGCTCGGGGCTATGTCTGCGAAAACTACGGCGCACTTCTTCGTCTTCCTGACATGGGGCCTATTGGCGCGAACGGACTGGCGAATCCGCGCGACTTCCAGACGCCGGTCGCAGCCTATGAAGACCGCGAGGGCGACTTCCGAGTGGTTGCCAAATTCATGGGGCGGCTCTGGGAGGCGCGCTTCGACCATTCGCCGCTGGACGTCGTCGCCTGGCATGGCAACTACGCGCCCTACAAGTACGATCTCGCAAAGTTCAATTGCATCAACACCGTAAGCTTCGACCACCCCGATCCATCCATTTACACCGTGCTCACCTCGCCCTCGGAAATCCCCGGTACCGCAAACGTGGATTTCGTCGTCTTTCCGCCGCGATGGATCGTGGCCGAACACACGTTCCGCCCGCCATGGTTCCATCGCAACTTCATGAATGAATTTATGGGGCTCATCAGGGGCGAGTACGACGCAAAGGCCGAAGGTTTCGTACCCGGTGGTTGCAGCCTGCACAACTGCATGAGCGGACATGGGCCGGATGCGGCGAGCTACGAGAAGGCATCAACTGCCGATTTGAAACCACAGTATCTGGGCGACACACTGGCTTTCATGTTTGAGACGCGATTCGTTTGCCGTCCGACGCAGTTCGCGCTCGACACGGCTGAACTCCAGCACGAGTACTACACTTGCTGGCAGGAATTAAAGAAGAACTTCAATCCGAGTTCGCGATAAGCGGACCCGCCAAAAGGAACGGTTTGAGGACGCAACCATCAGAAGGTCGAGTCGTGCGTTCGGTGCAAGCGCTAGTCGCTGGGCTTATCGACTACGCAGGACTATTTCCACCGGCTGGTCTGGACATGTCTGCCGCTGTGGATAACTACGCACGTTACTTCGACGGTGACCTCGCCTGGGCGCTAGGCCGTTTCGTCGTGCCCACGGCCAGGTTGCGAGAGTTTGAGGAGGCGTTCGCTCCCGTCTCCCTCGCTCATCCATGGAGTCTGAGCGCACTCGCCGGACCAGAGCTTGTTGCCGATCTCGCTGAGATTTCCTGGTTCAACCAGCGCAACGACGGTCGAGCCCTTATCGACTCCATCGAGACAAAGGCCTCGACAGCCGATGAGATCAGTCGTACGCGAGAGCTCGTGGACCGCGCATATGAGTGGTTCGTCGAGGTTCCTATCGGCGACCCTGCGCTGCTCGATTCTGTCGCGCTCGCCGATGCGCGCGCCAAGGTGCGCATGGGCGGATTATCCGCAGACATGTTCCCATCGCCGGAGAAAGTCGCAGCGTTCCTTTTGGGATGCGCACAGCATAATGTCGCCTTCAAAGCCACCGCAGGTCTCCACCATCCCGTGCGTTGCCATAAGGCGTTTACGTACGAAAGGAGCAGTCCATCCGGCAACATGCATGGATTCTTTAATGTATTGCTTGCAGCTGCTTTGGCCAGACGTGGCGCCACAGTCGAGCTACTAACGCGCATCCTTCAGGAGACAGACTCCTCAGCGTTTACATTCAGCGACGCTGGCGTAAACTGGCGCGGCGAGCATATGACCACCAGTGAACTGAGTGACATGCGTTCGCAAGCAGCACTCTCCTTTGGCTCATGTTCTTTTGACGAGCCGATCGAAGATCTTCGCAATTTGAAAGTCTTATGATTTACGACATTAACGAGACGCACGATCCCTATATTCAATCCTGGGTCGAGTCGGCGAACATATCTGGCACGGATTTCCCTTTGCAGAATCTTCCGTTCGGAGTCTTCCTGTCAGGCAATAGTAAAGGAAGGCCGCGAGTAGGCGTTGCCATCGGCAACCAGGTGCTGGATATGTCCGCCGCCGAGATCGAAGGCTTGTTTCTGGGCGAAGCGAGCACCGCAGCAGGAGCATGTGCGAGCGAAACGTTGAACGACCTGATGGCGCTGGGCCGACGGCATTGGTCTGCCCTCCGCCGGCGTCTCCATCAACTCCTCAGGGCAGACGCTCCCGCCGGCGACAGGCAGCGAGTGCAGCGCCATCTCGTTCCCATGCACGAGGTCGAGATGCTCGTGCCCGCACGCATCGGCGACTACACAGATTTCTACGCCTCCGTTTACCACGCAACGAACGTTGGGACGATGTTCCGGCCCGACAATCCACTGTTGCCCAACTACAAGTATGTGCCGATCGGCTATCACGGGCGCGCCTCGTCCATCGTCGTGAGTGGCACTCCGGTTCGCCGTCCTAAAGGACAGACACGCGACGACGCCGCTAAGCCTCCGGTCTTTGGGCCAAGCAAACGACTGGACTACGAGGCAGAAATCGGCGCGTTCGTCGGTCCCGCGAACGACCTGGGCGACCCCGTCCCGCTTGGTGCCGCGGAGTCCCATCTCTTTGGCCTCTGTGTCGTCAACGACTGGTCCGCACGTGACATTCAGACGTGGGAGTACCAACCGCTCGGTCCGTTCCTGGCGAAGAACTTCGCTACAACAACCTCGCCATGGGTCGTCACCATGGAAGCGCTCGCGCCTTTTCGAACCAGTGCCTTCCGCCGCTTCGATGGCGATCCTGCGCCGCTGCCCTATCTCGCCAATGACGACGACCAGCGCAACGGTGGAGTCGATCTGTTTTTGGAGGTTTACCTCAGCTCAGAGCAGATGCGCGAGCGCGACTTCGAGCCCATGCGCCTCAGCCGAGGCAATTTCCGCGATATGTACTGGACGCTCGCGCAGATGCTCGCGCATCACACGAGCACCGGGTGCAACCTGCGTCCCGGCGATCTGTTGGCAAGCGGCACCGTGAGTGGAAACACAAGCGGATCACGTGGATGCCTGCTGGAATTGACATGGCGCGGCAGTGAGGCTTTGCAGTTGCCCACGGGCGAAACTCGCCAATTCTTGAAAGACGGCGATGAGGTCACGATGCACGCATACTGCGAGCGCGAAGGCTGCACGCGAATCGGCTTCGGCGAGTGCACAGGCGTTATCATCGGATGAGAAGTGCTGAGCGGAGCACGGCTTTGCAGATGCGAGAATAAAGCCGGCGTTCAGTCAGTGCGACTTACGGCACGCCTAAAGGCGTGCCCCTTCAAGGAATCTGGCTTTCGGCGCCTGTTTAGCCGTGCATTAACGGAGCAGGCAAATTGTTTGCCCCGCGTTATGCACACGGGGGGCCGTTGGTAGGCGTCGGGGTGCTTTGCAATTTAGGCTGAGGTACTCTGCAACACATGGGCGACAGTTCCGAAATCGCGATTTCGTGCCGTGGATTGCGCAAGACCTATGAGGGCAAGGTCGAAGCCGTCCGCGGCCTTGACCTGGAGATCGCGCGTGGAGAGTGTTTCGGCCTGCTCGGGCCAAACGGCGCAGGCAAAACAACTACCATCGAAATACTTGAAGGGTTGCTTAAACCTACCGCCGGTGAAGTGCGCATCTTTGGACTGACATGGCGCGAGCACGAACGGCAGTTGCGCGAGATGCTTGGCATTTCACTGCAGGAAACCAGGCTCGCCGAAAAACTCACGGTCCGGGAAACCATCGATCTTTTTGCGAGCTTCTACCGCGAGCCGCGCTCGTCGCAACAGGTGCTCGAACAACTCTCGCTAACCGAGAAGGCGGATAGCTGGGTGGGCAAGCTCTCGGGCGGTCAACGCCAACGGCTCGCGGTCGCGACTGCGCTCGTCGGCAATCCTCGTATCCTCTTTCTTGACGAGCCCACGACAGGGCTGGATCCACAGAGCAGACATCAGCTGTGGGAAATTGTACGCACCTTCCAGCAGCGCGGCGGGACCGTACTGCTGACTACGCACTACATGGATGAAGCCGAGCGCCTGTGCGACCGCATCGCCGTGGTCGATCACGGCAACATCATCGCCTTAGGTGCGCCGCAGGACCTGATTGCACGGCTCAGCGGACACCACGTCATCGAGGTGGCGGCGGCGGGCGACGGTGTTGCTCCGGAGTTCTGGCGAAAGTTGCCGGGCGTAAACGACGCGCACGAAGAGGACGGACGCATGTTCCTGAATGTCCGAGAACCCCACGAGACCATTCCTGCGCTGCTCGCCGCCGTTCAGTCGCATGGCTGGAAGCTTGAGCACCTCACGACCAGGCAAGCAAGCCTGGAGGACGTGTTCGTTAACCTCACGGGACGACATTTGCGGGAAGCGTGATGCCGATAGCGACGACTGAACACAAGAAAATCGAAGAGACCACTTACCCTGTGCGGCGCAACGGGCGCTTCTCCGGCTTCAACCATCTGCTGGTTGCGCGCATGAAGGAGCTGAAGCGCGAACCGGAAGTGATCTTCTGGGTCTTCGTTTTTCCTCTGCTACTTGCTTTTGGTCTGGGGGTCGCGTTCCGCAACAAGCCCGCCGACGTTCCTGCAGTCGCCATCGTCAATGGCGCGACATCGCAGCACGCGGTAGAGCTTATCCAGCGGTCGGGCACGCCGATTCATGCGGACGTGCTGAACGAGTCCGAGGCGCGAAAGCGCTTCCGGCTTGGCAAGTACGCACTCGTCATCACGGCAAATGCGGACGGAAGCTTCCAGTATCTTTACGATCCCGGTCGTCCGGAGAGCGTGTTGGCGCGGGTGCAGGTGGAAAATGCCATACAGAGCGGCGCGGGACGCGCCAACCCCTTGCGAACTATCGCTACCGAGAGCAGCGAGCCCGGAGCGAGATATATTGACTTCCTGATTCCGGGCCTGCTCGGCATGAATCTCATGAATTCCGGCATGTGGGGCATCGGTTTCGCCTTGGTCGAGATGCGCCAGCGCAAGCTGCTAAAGCGTTATCTTGCCACGCCAATGCGGCGCAGCGACTTCCTGCTCGCGCTGACCAGCAGTCGCCTTGTCCTCATGCTTGTCGAAGTGGGCTTGCTGCTAGGCTTCGGCATCCTGTTCTTCCAAATGCGCATGCTTGGGTCGCTGCTGAGCGTACTCGTTCTCGGCACCATCGGCGCGCTCTCATTCGCCGGACTCGGGTTGCTCACCGCGAGCCGCGCACAGAAGATCGAGAGCGTCAGCGGATTGATCAACCTTGTCATGATGCCGATGTGGATATTCTCCGGCGTGTTCTTTTCTTACGAGCGTTTCCCGGCGGCTGCGCAGCCATTCATCAAGGCCCTGCCTCTCACGGCCGCCAATGATGCCTTGCGCGCGATCATTTTGGAAGGCGCGCCTTTGCTTTCACAGAGCAGGGAACTGCTGGTGCTCCTACTCTGGGGCGGAATATCCTTCTTCCTGGCCTTGCGCTGGTTCCGCTGGACATAGTCGTAAACTGTTTGCGAGTTGCGGAGACTGAAGATGAAACGAGCGGTTGCGATCGCGCTGACACTGCTGCTTTGCTGCGGCGTCGTGCTCGCGAGCGATAAGGACAAGAAGAGGAAAGATAAACCCGGCAACTCGATCGACGAGGTTCTCGGCGACTGGGAAGGCAGCATGAAGCTGCACGGCGAACGCATGAAAGTCGTGCTGCACATTGTCCGAGACAAGGACTCCGTGCGCGTCACCGTCGACAGTCCTGACCAGAGCCAGTATGGCGTGGAAGGAATGCGTTTCGCTTACTACAACGCAAGGCTGCGCTTCGACATGCCCAAGCTCGGCGCCATCTATGAGGGCCGCATCCCCTGGGGGCCGACCCGTATGGAAGGCATCTTCTCCCAGGGCTCAGACAGCGCATCGCTGACGCTATTCAAACTCGGCAGCCCGGCAGATGCGGGCGCTTCGCCCGATGTGCCTGTTGTGACCGGCGAGTTCCTGGGCGACTGGGAAGGCCTGCTCGACATTGGCCAGCGCAAACTACGCTTCGTCCTGCACGTGCGTCGCGGGGCAGGTGGTACGCGCGCGACGGCCGACAGTCCCGATCAGGACACGTTCGGCATTGCCGTCCCAGAGCTGTCCAATACCGAGAAGGCCTTTCGCTTCTCAATCCCGGAGATCAACGCGAAGTTCGAAGGCACGATTGATGGTTTCGCAAGCACCATCAGAGGAACTTTCACACAGAATGGCAAGCCAACTCCGCTGATGCTGAGCAAGCAGTAGCAAGTGTGGCGCGTGGACTCAGCAAGGACCCTGCAGAGCAGCGCGTGGCTCGCTGCGTTTGCGTTTGCGTAAGCGCCTACTTCCGAACCCTGTCCGAAAAATCCCGATATACCATAACGACCGGCGGTTTCGACAGTAGACCGCGCCACTCCTTCAAGTACTCGATCATCGCCTGGTCGGACTCGACTCGCTGTTGATCCCGCTCATACGTCTCGTGATCGTCATACTCGATCTCTTCTATAAGACGATTCGGATTTGATTGATCCGCAAGGAGGCGGACTAATATTCCGCCCGGTTGCTCGTAGAACGGAACTGCGCGCCGAAGAAACTTGATGAACTCCTGGCGTTTCTCGCCGGTGACTTCGACACAGAGGTGGAGAATGACCTTTCCGCCCATGTAAATCGCTCCTAAGTCGTTAGGTGGTACGTGATACACACGGAGAGGCACACTGCCGCAATCGCCGTACAATCCCTCGCTAGTCGATTTGCTTTCCATCGGATTGAGCCACGAGAGAGTCGGTAGCGGAACTCCTCTTGTGGAGCAAGTCAACGATGGATTGGTAGAGTCGCGCCCGCGTTTCGTGGCGTTCGTGTGCGCGGGTAATGTAGCGCACGTTCAGGTTGATGCCCTGGGTTGTTGGGCGAACATTGACGGCGGGTGCGGCCGAGAACGATTGCTTGCCATACTCTTTTCCAGCGCGCTTCCACTCGTGCTCCGCGATTTTCGCGCTGGCTTCCGTCTGCTGAATGGCAAGTTGCAGGATCGCATCGGTGACTGTATGTGGATCCTGACCATCGGGAATGAGAACCTCCAGGTTGTCCCAGAGCCACTGGCCTGTCGTCGAGAAGTTGAAGTAATGTCCCTCGATTGCGAAGCTGTTTACAAACGTGACCCTGCGTCCTGTTGGATAGCCTGAGTCGGCCCAATTGCCGGTTTCTAGAAGAACGGTGCGCAACAGTCCTATCTCGACGACCTCGCCGCTGATGCCATTGATTTCCACCCAGTCGCCGACACGAATACCGTGCTTGCCCATCAGAATGAACCATCCGAAGAACGCGACGATAAAGTCCTTGAGCGCGACGGTGAGTCCGGCGCCTGCGAAGGCGATGATGGTGGATAGCTGGCTAGGCGAGCCAAGGACGATCAACAAGACCAATAGCACTCCGGTGGCCTGCACAACAAACCGGCCCAACAGTCGCATGGTCGCCAGTCGCCGCCGATCGACAGCAATCCTGGCACTGAGCTTCCCCACAACGCCGTTACCGGCGACGACGAACGCTACGATGAAGAGGATTGCAAGCAGGCACTGCAATAAGGCGTGCAGGCAGGCGCGCATGCGTACTCGGATGAGGCTGGCCCAGTCGCCGTAGATCTGCGCCAGCTGCTGCTGATCCTGGATACGTTCGTCATACTCTGTCAGTGTCTTGCGATCTTCGGCCAGGTGCTCAAGAGCGCTGGCAGCGGCAACTTTCTGGCTAACCGCGACTGCGCCCATCGCAGGTTGAGCCGTGGTCGTGGAGAGCTGCTGGATGTGCTTCTCCAGCTCGCCCTGCTTCGAGACGAGTAGCGTGGAGGCGTTCGTGACTTGCCCCTGGGCTTCTCTCAGTCGCTGCCGCTTTTCGCGTAACTCTTGCCAGAGGCGCACCTGCGCCGCGACGTTTCGGGGAATCTGGAACGGTTCGGCCTTGCCCAGAGAGATGAGCGTCTGGCCCTGGTCATTGTGCTGTGCTGCTTCGTGCTGTTTAAAGAGTCTCTGGATGCGTGTTTCGGGATCGCCGCCGGCGCGGAGTAGATCGAACTTCGTGTTCTCGAGTTCACGTTCATGCAGTACGAGTTCTGCCTGCGCAAGATGCAGGTCATCCTGCAGACTTTCCAGTTTCGAACTCTTGCTGACGGCGATAGCAGACACGAGCTTGGCAACCAGCTCTTGATCGTTCCTGATTCGTACTTCAAATTCCCTGAGGCGAGCATGGAGCGCCGTTGTTTCGGGAGTCTCGGCCGGCGGATGTTGCCTGGCATCGCGCAATGCCGAGGCAAAGGCGAGATCGACTTCGTGGTCGGCGAGCCGAATCGCATCGCGCTCGAAACGGAGCTCTTCTCTGGAAGTCGCCAGCTTCTCCAGTTGCTGGGCCGATTGCAGCACTTGTTGATCGACAACGCGCCGAGGAGTTCCCGAGCGCCTGCGCTGCGAGGGATTGGCTGCTTCTTCGGGTGTGGCCGAAAACCAGATGCCCACCGAGACGACGGCGGCGAGCAGTACCAGGATCGAAAGAACAAAGTTTTGACGACTTTTTGCCATGGTGAAAATCAGCTGAGACCCTCGTACTATAAGCTGTCACGCCCCTGGTTTGCTCCGGAAAGCGCCGGAAAATGAAAATATTCGTTCCTGAAAGCTGGCGGACGGTTTCAGTGGCGAGCAGGAATGTAGCATAGGCTCTGACGCTCTGGGGCAGTGAAGAAGTATTATGAAGTGAAGGTTGCCCCTGAAGTGTGTTGCAGGTCACAGACGTTCTGTCTGGGGCCTTCGTTTAATGTCTTGGAGTCTTTAAAGGACCATAGATGCTCGAGAGAGTGGATTACGAATCGGTCGGGCTGATTTCCGGCCTCGAAGTGCACCAGCAGCTATTGACGCGCGAGAAGTTGTTCTGCCGCTGTCCCGCCGGATTGTACGTGGACAAGCACGATGGGGAAGTCCTGCGCCATATGCGTCCCACGCTGAGCGAACTTGGCGAGTATGACGGCACGGCGCTGATGGAGTTCAAGACAAAGAAAGAGATCGTCTACCTGCTGAACCAGCTCAACGTATGCACCTACGAGATGGACGACACGCCGCCTTTCCTGGTGAACCAGGAAGCTATCGATGTCGCCATCGAGTTGTGCCTGTCGATGAACATGGACGTGATCGACGAAGTCCACATCGCGCGCAAGCAATATCTCGACGGAAGTATTCCGACAGGATTCCAGCGCACGGCGATCATCGGCGTAAACGGTTGGATTCCGTTCAAGGGGCGGAAGCTGACGGTCACCCATGTTTCGCTGGAAGAGGACTCGTGCCGCGAAGTCAGCGACAAGGGACATCGCATCGTCTTCCGTACCGACCGGCTGGGAATGCCGCTTACGGAAACGGTGACAGGAGCCGAGTTGCGCACACCGGAAGAAGTGCGCGACGCGATCCGGCTGTGCTCGCTTGTTTCGCGTTCGACGGGGCGCGTGCGAACCGGCATCGGCGCCGGGCGTCAGGATGTAAATGTCAGCGTGCGCGGCGGCAGCCGAGTGGAAATCAAGGGCGTCGCCCGCGCAGGTTATGCGGTGAAGCTCGTTCACAACGAAGGCGTGCGGCAGGTGAACCTGCTGAAGATTCGCGATGAGCTACATGCGCGCGGTATCAAGACGCCGGATGACGTCCAAGTCAATCCGATGGATGTTACGGACGTCTTCAGCGATGTTGATCTTGGCTTTATTCGGCGGGCCATCGACAAGGGCGGACGCGTGATGGGCGTTCGCGTTGCGGGCGTGCGTGGCATCGCCCAACACATGACGCAGCCGAACACGATGTTCCTGGATGAATTGGCGGGACGCATCCGCGTGATCGCATGTCTCGATGAGATGCCGATCGTGATCGGTGGCGGCAACCTGCCGCAGTTCCCGAACGGTCGCCGAACCGACGACCGGTTGCGCAAGCGTCTTCAAGTCGGCGCTCATGACGATTACTTCCTGGTCTGGGGCCCGGAAGAGGACTGCCGGACTGCTATCCAGGAAATCAAGCTGCGCTTTGGCGACGCTACGCAGGGCGTTCCGAAAGAGACACGCCAGTCGCTGCCGGGCGGGTTCACGACGTTCGAGCGCATTCTTCCCGGACCGGACCGCATGTATCCAGACACGGACTCACCGCCGACGACGATTACGGGCGCGCGCGTGGAAGAGTTGCGGCGCAGGCTGCGTCCGAAACCTTGGGAGCGGATCGACCGCTACTCGGCTTGGCGGGTTCCGCAGGAGACGACGGAGTACCTGATTCGTCGCGGCGGGGCCGAAGTGGTGGACGCTGTGGTGGAGAAGACCGGAGTCGACGGACTGGTTGCGGCAATCGAAATTGGCCAGAGAGGGAAGGCGTTACGCCGCGCAGGCGTTCCGGTGCAGAAGTTAGGGACACACGAGTGGGTCGAAATCTTCGACCTGTACACCGATGGCAGGATACCGCGAGAGGCAATCAGGAACGTGGCGGCGAAGATGGCGCTGGAACCCGGGCTGGACGCATCACGAGCCTGCGAGGCAGCGGGCATAAATCTGCGCGGTGAGGACGAATGGACGAAGATGCTGGAGCCGCTGACGATGGAAGGGTTCACGGCGAACGGCGATGACTCGGCTGCGAAGCGCTTGCGTTTCCTGGCCGGGCGCGCGATGCGTATGGTCAACGGAAAAGCGCCAGCAAAGGATGTGGCACAGTTCCTTCGCCAGCAGGTTGAGGAGGTGATGCTGTGAGTATTCCTCTGAATGAACGCACAGATCGCTTCCAGGGTTATCGCGGAGCGGCAAAGCTGCTGCTGGAGAAATTCGAAATTGGAGTGTGGAGCGAAGTCGATGTGAAGAACGACGCAGGATCGGATTTCCGCGGAGTAATTCTGCCCCGCAGCGAAACCTGCGACGACAAGCACATCGTCATCAAGCTCTTCACCGGGTACAACGTTGGTCTGGCTGTGAACCGCATTACGGAAGCGCGGGAGATTGGCTACAAGAAGGCGACTTACAAGATTCCAGAGAAGGCCTTCCCCTATGACGCGCGAAAAAAGAACGTGGTGCTTCTCGGTACCGGCGGAACCATCGCGAGCCGGTTGGACTACCGGACGGGTGCGGTGATTCCGGCATTCACGCCGGGCGAGTTGTACGGCGCGGTTCCTGAACTGGCGGACATTGCAAACCTGACGACGAAGAAGTTGTTCGGCGTCTTCAGCGAGAACATGGGCCCAGAGCAGTACATTCCCCTGGCCAAGGCCATCGGTGAGGAGATCGTGAACGGCGCGGATGGAATCGTCGTGGGCCACGGCACGGACACAATGGCGCACACGGGAGCAATCCTGAGCTTCATGGTGCAGAACTCGCCGGTGCCGATCGTAATCGTCGGCAGCCAACGCAGCTCGGATAGACCATCGAGCGATGCGGCGCTGAACTTGATGAACGCTGTCCGTACGGCAGCCGAGTGCGAAATCGCGGAAGTGATGTTGTGCATGTTCGGACCGACGTCCGACAACTATGACCTGCTGCATCGTGGAACACGCTGCCGCAAAATGCACTCCAGCTATCGCTCAACGTTTCGGACGGTTGGCGACACTCCGCTTGCCATGGTACACACGGCGAAGAACGAAGAAGGCGAGTACTTCAAGTACATCACGCAGGATTTCCTGCGCCGCGACAAGACTCGCGTGCCGATCATCAATCCGGTCTTCGAAGACAAGGTGACGATCCAGTACTACTATCCCAACTTCAATCCCGACATCATCGAGGGACTGACGGATCTGGGGTATCGAGGACTTGTAATCGCAGGCACGGGACTTGGCCACATCAACAAGCCCCTTTACCCGGCGGTCCGCCGAGCGATTGAGCGGGGAATGACGGTGGTGATGACCGTGCAGACCTTGTGGGGATTCGCGCAGATGTATGTGTATGACACCGGCCGCGATCTGCTCGACCTTGGCATTATTCCCATGGACAACATGCTTCCGGAAACGGCTTACATGAAGCTGGGCTGGGTGCTGGGGCAGACGGACGATAAAAAGCGTATTCGGGAGTTGATGCTCACGCCGGTGAATCATGAAATCACGTCGCGTGAGCCCCATAACGGCTACCTGATCTTGCAGGGTGGGTTGCCGGAAGTGGAAGCATTCACGCGTAAGCATTGGAAGTAGAGCGGATGGTCCCAGTTCGAACGTTCGAATTGCTGAAATCGTGAGCGCGGACTCCTGACTAAATTTGTGCCGCTTCGAACGGGAACGAGCATAGAATCACGTGGCTGTGTAAGTACATGTTTTGTGGCATGTACTTACGCAGCCATTCACATTAGGGCCGGGTCTGAACGCCCGCGTCCATACTTCAGTGGCTAAGTATCGCTCTTTTCTAACCAGACCTGAGTGACCTCATAATGAGGAGGACTTATGGAACGTACTGCAACTGCAATCTGGCGCGGTGGACCAGGTGCCGGCGAAGGCCAGGTAACTACGTCGAGCGGAGTCATACAAAAGGCACTCTACGCATTCGGATCGAGTTTCGGAAGTGAGCCGTGCACGAGCCCTTCGGAGATGCTGGCGGCTGCGCTGTCGTCGTGCATCACCATGATGGTGTCGCAGGAATTGGCGCGACTTGGTCTGCGTTCCGAAAGTGTAAGGGCGGAAGCAACGCTCACGCTGAACGAAGTGGACCAGCGCTGGACGATAACCAAGGCGCACGTGAAATTGAGCGTGCAGGTACCAGAAGTCGATCCAGGTCAGTTCAATAAAGCGATTGCAGCAGCAACGGAGAAGTGCCCGATTTCGCGTGCGTTGAACATTGATGTGTCAGTGGATTCGAAGCTGGAACCAGTTTTCATCCATACGAATGCGTAGCGTGGCACACGTACTTTTCCGATGATAGATACAAGGGAGCGCGCTGAAGCCGCGATGGCCGCAGTCATGCTGCAGCGTGCTCCGATCCCTGTCCGTTCCTCCTTACACGACAAATCGATGTTGATGCCAGCCTTCAGCCGTCCCGAGAGTCGTGCGAATGAGCCGGGTGTCAATGAAATATTGCGCAGGCAGTGTGCGCGGGCGGTATTAGCTTCGCTGTTTCGCGCTATGATGACCAGCTCTGTTCACGCCACATGAAAATTGCGATAACACAAGACGAGCTTTTGGCCGCCGCTGAACGTGGCGTGCTCATTCTGACGGGGAATACTCGCGCGAGCCGCAATCTTCGCGTCGCGTATGACAATCGGCATCGGCGAACCTCCGAAGTGTGGAAGAGTCCGGTGATTGTGCCGTGGACTGGATGGCTGCACCAGTTGTGGAACGGGCATGTGCTGTCCGCTGCGGAAGGTGCGCCGGCGCTGCTGAGTGAAGCGCAGGAACTGCTGCTGTGGGAACAGGCAATTCGAGCCTGCGAACGCGATGTGAAGGGTACGCAATTGCGTGCCACCGCGAAGGCCGCGAAGCAGGCGTGGACCTACGTCCATGCTTTCGATGTGCCGCGCGAGCGGGCGCTATTTGCGACGAGCGTGGATACGTCCGCGTTCTGGCAGTGGATGGCGGAGTTCGCGAAGCGCTGTCACCGCAACCGGTGGCAGGACACGGCGCGACTTCCGGATGCGCTTTGCGAGGCGGCGAAGAACGGCGAGTTGCAGGTTCCGCGAGAAATTCTTCTGGTCGGCTTCGATCGCCTTACGCCGCAACAGGAGCGAGTGCTTGCCGCCTGCGTTGGCAACGGTGCGCGATGGCAATTTAACGATCTGGTTGCGGGAACAAAGTTGGCAGTGTGTACGTCGGTGAGTGACGGCGACGAGGAGTTCTCGGCGGCCGCGATGTGGGCGCGCGAGTCGGTCGAGGCAGGCGTACAAAGCATAGGGATCGTAGTTCCGGACCTGACAGATCGCAGAGCCAGGGTTGAGCGAATTTTACTGGAGACGCTTCAGCCTGCGGCGCTGGCCATCACGCATGGCCAGTCGCGCCCCGTCTTCGACATTTCCCTGGGCGATTCGCTGGCGAAGACTCCTCTGGTCTCAACCGCGCTGGCGATCCTGCGCTTCGCGCTAGGTGCGTTGCCGGTGGAAGAGGTGAGCCGATTATTGCGCTCGCAGTTTCTGCGAGGCGGCCTCAGCGAGTGCCACTCTCGCGCATTGCTGGATGCGAGATTGCGCGCCGAGGGGCGCTTCGAGGTTTCGCTGGATGGCGTGCTTCGTTGCGCCACCAACGCGATTGGCAAGCCGTCGGACTCTCCGGCGTTGCGGGCGCAGTTGAGTGCCTTGAAAGCTGCCGCAAATTCGCTTTCGCCATCGCTCGCCCCCAGCCAGTTCAGTCGTCATGTGCCGGGCTTATTGAAGGCCGCTGGCTGGCCGGGAGACCGCTCCCTGAGCAGCGCGGAGCACCAGGCGATGAGAGCGTGGGTGGAGTTGCTGTCCGAGTTCGCGTCGCTCGATGTTGTTGAGCGGCAGCTCTCGCGAGTCGATCTGCTGCAACGCCTGCAAGTGATGGTAGCTGACCAAATCTTCCAACCTGAAAACAGAGGCGCTCCCATCCAGGTGATGGGAACGCTGGAAGCCGCAGGATCTACCTTCGACCGATTGTGGGTGACCGGACTGGACGAGGGCGCGTGGCCCCCGGCGTCGCACCCCAACCCGTTCCTGCCACTTGCAGTACAGCGCAAGTTGTCGATACCCGGAGCTTCCGCCGATGAGCAGTTACAGTTTGCGGCGCGAGCGACGGAGCGCTTCCGCACTTCGGCGGAGCACGTAGTCTTCAGCCACGCGATGACCGATGGCGAGAATGAACTGCGGGCAAGCGCGTTGTTGTCGAGTTTTCCGGCAGTGGATATTGGAACACTGCTCACACGCCGCGGCGAAACGTGGATTGGCGCCATGGCCGCCTCCTCGGCAGAGCTGGATGAGATGAGCGATACGCAAGGTCCGCCGCTGCAAGATGGATCGATACGCGGCGGCACGGCTATTTTCGCAACGCAGGCGGCGTGCCCGTTCCGTGCGTTTGCACAGTTCAGGCTTGCGGCCGAACCGCTGGAGTCACCGCAGCCGGGACTCGATCCGCGCGCGCGCGGGAAGGTGTTGCACATAGCGCTGGAAAAAGTGTGGAAGCGATTGCGCGACAGAGAAGCGTTACTTCAGCTTAGCGCGGAAGGTGAACAGGCGCTGCTTGCGGAGTGCGTCACGGAAGCACTGCGCGAATCCCATGTGGGCACGGGTAGCGAATGGGAGCGTAACGTCGCGGAGTTGGAACATCAGCGCGTGTGCGCGATCATCGCCAAGCTACTTGCCGTCGAGAGGCTGCGGCCAGAATTCAAGGTCGAGCAAACGGAGTGGAAGAACACGGTCACGGTCGGCGGCGTAACGTTCGACGTCAAAATCGATCGCATCGATCACGTGAAAGGATTTGGACGAGTCCTGCTTGATTACAAGACAGGTAGCGCCGGTCCGTCGTCATGGATAGGCGAGCGCCTGGACGAGCCGCAGTTGCCGATCTACGCGACTCATATGGAGGGCGAGCCGGCAGCCGTGGCGTTCGTGGAAGTGCAAAGCAAGAAGGTGCGCTTCAAAGGAATCGCCGCGCAAGACGGTGTGCTGCCAAGCGTGAATGTCGCTTATAAGTCGAAGGCGAGCGGCGAAACCTACAGTCTGGAAGCGCTGCTCGTGCAATGGAAGCAGGCGCTGGAAGGGCTGGGGCAGGAGTTCAGAGACGGGCGCGCCGTTGTTGCTCCGAAAAAAGGTGAGCAGACCTGTCGCAACTGCCAACTGGATGCGCTCTGCCGCGTAAGCCAACTCGAAGGTCAAGACGCCGGGCAGCCGGGAGATGACGACGATGGCCAGTAGCACAATGCCGTCCTTCGTTGCGCCAGACGCACTGGTTCGCGAGCGCGTGCTCAATGCCGCGTACTCATTCATTGTGCAGGCTCCGGCAGGCTCCGGCAAAACCGAGTTGCTGATTCAGCGTTACCTTGTGCTGCTGGCGCAGGTGGCATCGCCGGAGAGCGTCGTCGCGATTACGTTCACCAAGAAGGCGGCGGGCGAAATGCGCGCACGCGTGCTGAAGGCGCTACGCGACGCGGCCGCGAACGCACCCACTCGCAAGGAGCACGAGCGCGCCACCAGGGAGCTTGCGGAGAAGGTGTTGGCGCAGGGCGCGGAGCTGGGCTGGGGAGTGCTGGAGAACCCGGAGCGCCTGCGCATCGTAACCATCGATTCGCTCTGCCACGGGCTGGTGCAGCGGATGCCATGGACGGCGAAGCTGGGTGCGCTCTCCGGCATAACGGAAGACGCTCGCGACCTGTATGCGCGCGCGGCACATGCGACGGTAGTCCGGTTGGGCGGCACCGACGATGTGGGTCATGCGGTGCGGGATGCGCTCATGCATCTCGACAATGACGTGCGCCAGTTGGAGTTGCTGATTGCGAACATGCTGAAGCGCCGCGATCAGTGGATGCGCCACATGCGCGACTTCAATGTGGACACTCTGCGGGAGGAAGTGGAAGCGAACCTGTCGCGCGTAATCTGCCAGCACCTGGCGGAGTTGCAATCCATGATTCCGGCGGAGGTTCGCGAAGACCTTGTCAGCGTGCTGCGTTCGGCAGCGCGATACATGCATGAGAAGAAGCCGGGGCACGCCATAGCGGCGTGTCGCACGCTGAAGACATTGCCCGGATGCAGCGCGGATCAATACGAGTTCTGGCTGGCGATGGCGAACGTATTCGTGACCGCGGGGAAGGACTTTCATTGGCGGGAGGTCAACGCGAGTGTTGGGCTGCCGGCAAAAACCGCGGAGCAGCTATTGGGCAAGCAGATCATTTCTGTGCTGCAAGCCGTTCCGGGTCTGGACGAAAAGCTATATGCGGTGCGGATGCTGCCGCCGTGCAAATTCGAAGACTCTCAGTGGGAGATGCTGAAGACGATCTTCGTATTACTGCCGGAGGCGGTGCAGCAGTTACGCGCCATCTTCGAACGCGAGCAGACGGTGGACTTCGCCGAAGTTGGACAGGCGGCTTTAGGAGCCCTGGAGCAGCACTCTCCGGAAATTGCTCTTGGTTACACGATCGAACATCTGCTGGTCGATGAGTTCCAGGATACGAACGTCACCCAGGTGAAACTGCTGGAGGCATTAACGCGCGATTGGCCGCAGGATGGAACGCGGACGTTGTTCCTCGTCGGCGATCCGATGCAGTCGATCTACCGGTTCAGACAGGCGGACGTAGGGCTATTCCTGCGTGCGCAGAACGCGCAGATCTCGACCGTGCCGTTGGAGCGCGCGCAACTGGAAGCGAACTTCCGCTCGCAAAAGGGCGTCGTCGAGTGGGTGAATGAGACATTCTCGAAGCTGCTTGCGGGCGCGGAAAATATCGAGGCCGGAGCGGTGACGTACAGAGCCTCTCACGCCGTGCTCGCAAAGGGCGCTGATCCTGCGGTAGTCGTCCATCCGTTCTTTGGGAAAGATTCCGGCAAGCGCGAAGCGGAACACGTGGCAGAGTTGGTCGAGCAATCGTTGGCGTCGACGGGTTCAGGCAAACCGGGCAGAGTCGCCGTGTTGGTACGGGCGAGAGAACACCTGCGGTACATCGTTCCGGCATTGCAAAGGCGCGGAGTGCGCTTTCGTGCAGTGGAGATCGACCGTCTGTCTGAGCGTCCAACGATCACGGATCTGCTGTCGCTGACGCGTGCACTGCTGCATCTTGCTGATCGTGTGGCGTGGCTTAGCGTCCTTCGCGCGCCCTGGTGCGGACTCGACCTGAACGACCTCTACGCCCTTTGTAATGGGCAACCGTACGCAACGGTGTGGCAGTTGATGCAGGGGAATTGCGATGACGTCAGTGTTTCCGGACGCGATCGTGTTGCTCGCGTGCGTGCAATTCTCGCAACTGCGCTGGAGCAGCGCGGGCGGATGCCGTTGCGGCGCTGGGTCGAGGCTACCTGGATATCGCTCGGCGGAGCGATGTGCGCGAACGAAACGGAACTGGAAGACGCCAGCCAGTATTTTGCGTTGCTCGAAAAGCTTGATTGCGGCGGAGATGTGGATTTCGGCCTTCTCGCGTCAAGCGTGCGGGAACTGTATGCGCAGCCGGACGTGAAGTCGGACGGCTCTGTGCAACTGATGACCATCCACAAGGCAAAGGGCCTGGAATTCGATGTCGTCATCCTGCCGCAACTTGGGCGGGGACCGCACAAGCAGGACACCCAGTTGTTGCTGTGGGAAGAGAGCGCTGGGCCGAAGGGGCCGGAGTTGTTCGTCGCGCCGATCACGCCCAAGGCGAATGAGAAGAAGGATCGAATTTACGAATTCCTACAAAAGCGCGAAGCGGAGCGAGAAAACAACGAAGTTCGACGGCTGCTCTATGTGGCAGCGACACGCGCCCGGAGCGAGTTGCACCTGTTAGGACATCTGCCCTGCACTGCGAGCGAACTAAGAACCGATCCAGATCAAGGGCCGATCGCAGGTTCCTTGCTGCACGTTCTTTGGGACGCGGCGCGGCCGGCATTCCTGGCCTATAAAGAAGATTCGCAGGTGGTTGCGACCTTGCAGGCAGGCAGCGAAGAGACTGGCGGGGCGTTCCGCCGCCTGGCCGATGGATGGAGCCTGCCGACCGCGCCGGCTGGCCTCGACTGGCAGCAAGGCGCCGAGTGGGAGACGGCGACCGGCGGAGAAGAGATTTCGTACGACTGGGTCAGCGACCGCATGCGTCACGTAGGCACCGTGGTCCACGCGATGTTGCAGCGCATCGCAGAGGACGGGCTGGAAGCCTGGACACAGGCGCGACTCGCTTCGCACAATTCTGTGCTGCGTTCCGCGCTGGCGAACCGCGGTGTTCCTGCTGAGTATCTGGAAGAATGCGTGCAGCGCGCCGAGCGCGCGCTGGCGAACGCCATCACCGACAAGCGCGGGCGCTGGATTCTCGACAAGCACCTCGCAGCGGAAAATGAGTTTGCGCTCATTGGCACGGACGGAAGCAAGGTGTACCACCTGAAACTGGACCGCACCTTTGTTGACGAGCACGGCGTGCGCTGGATCATCGATTACAAAACCGGCTGGCACGACGAGAGCACGCGGGACGCCTTCCTGGCGAATGAGCGCGTGCGCTACGAGGCGCAGTTGCAGCAATATGCCGTATTCCTGAAGAAGCTGGATGGTCGCGCCGTAAGGGTCGGGCTGTATTTCCCACTCATGAATGCCTGGCTCGACTGGGAGCCCTCAGTATGAAGATTGGCCCAGCGCACGGCTGGCGTAATCAGGCAGGCAAAAGGGAGAACGTTTGACCGCGTCGGACGCTGAGGCCTAACATACGCCCTACGGGACAAGGGGGCCTCTACATTGATAGGCCAATCGGTTTCCCACTATCGCATCCTGAAGAAGCTGGGAGGCGGTGGCATGGGAGTCGTGTATGAGGCTGAAGACTCCCGCCTTGGACGCCGCGTCGCGCTGAAATTCCTGCCTGAGTCGTTGGCCAGCGACGCGCGTGCGCTGGAACGTTTCCAGCGCGAAGCTCGCACCACCTCGCTGCTTAGCCATCCGAACATCTGTGCCATCTACGACATTGCCGAGCACAAAGGGCGTCCTTACCTGGTAATGGAGTTGCTGGAAGGCGAGAGCTTGACCCAGCATATCCATGGCGAGCCGCTACCGAATGACGAACTGATTGAACTCGGCATCCAGATCGCTGGTGCGCTACAGGCAGCGCACGCGCAGGGCATTATCCATCGCGATATTAAGCCAGGAAACATCTTCGTAACCCAACGCGGACAAGCAAAGATCCTCGACTTCGGCTTGGCAAAACTCGCGGCACCACAGGTTTCGGCGCCGCAATTTGTGCGAGAGCCCGTCGGCCCCTCCGGCGAGCCAGTATCGAGTGATTCGAACGACGCCAACGAAGAAGGACTCACGTCGATGGGCGTCATTGCCGGGACATCGTCCTACATGTCGCCTGAACAGGTGCGCAACGAGGAACTCGACCCGCGCTCAGACCTGTTCTCCTGCGGTGTGGTGCTTTACGAGATGGCCACGGGAAAGCGTCCGTTCACAGAGAACAACAACGTCCTCACGCTGGCGGCTATCCTGGAGAAGAAGCCCGTATCGCCTCTCACACTGAACTCCGCGCTACCACCGGAGTTCGAAGCCGTAACCGGCAAGGCGCTTGAGAAGGATCGTGACAAGCGCTACCAGAGTGCAATCGACCTCGAGCATGATTTACAGGAGTTGAAGCGACACGCGTATGCCGCCCAGAGCGCGCCTGTTGGACGCCTCTCCAAACTGGCGGAACATGCGCGCGTGTTTCGGCGGGCAAGCGCTAGAACCACGTACATCGCACTCGCGATTGCCGCCGTGATGGTTATGCTCCTGACGGTCACGGCCGTGTGGTGGGCGAAGCATGGACGGCTGCCGTTCACTTCCGTCAGCCCGAGCGTGGCGGTGTTGCCATTCCAGAGCATGGCCCCGGGGGACATTTCCAGCGACTACCTGCGCGTGGCGCTCGCGGATGAGATTTCGACAATCCTGACGTACACGCCGTCGCTCGAAGTACGTCCCGTGTCTTCCACCCGAAGGTATATCGGCATCACCGACCCGCAACAGGCAGGGAAGGAGTTGCGCGTCAGCACCATCGTTACAGGCCATTACGTGCGCCAGGGCGCGAAGTTGACGATCACGGTGGAGGCTATCGACGTGCGGACGAATCGTTTGCTGTGGCAGGGCAGTATGACAGCTCCGGCAAATGACCTGATTCTCATGCAGAAACAACTTGCCATGGACCTGCGGCAAGGACTGATCCCTGTGCTGGCTGGTCGCGCAAGCAGCATTGAGACCGCGACCAAACCCAAGAATTCTGAGGCCTACGATCTTTACCTGCGGAGTGCCGCCGTGCCGCACGATCCGGAGCCGAACCGGGAAGCCATCGCCATGCTGGAACGCTCCGTCGGTCTTGACCCTGGTTATGCGCCTACCTGGGATGCACTCGGGTTGCGGTATTACTACGACTCGCAGTACGGAGGTGGTGGCGAGCGCGCCTTTGACCGTGCCAGCGCCGCATATGCGCGCGCGGTGACGCTGGACCCGAACTACGTGGTCGCGTCCGGGCACCTGGCTCGCGCACGCGCCGAGCGAGGCGAGGTCGCCGAAGCATATAAGCACGCTCACGAGTTGGTGAAGCGGCGTCCCGATAATTCGCAGGCGCACTTCACGCTGGCTTACGTCCTGCGCTACGCAGGCCTGCTGGATGAGGCAACGCGCGAATGCGATCGCTCGCTGCAACTGGATCCGGGCAGCTACCTGTTGCGGTCGTGCGCTTTTGCATTTTTCGAATTGGGCCAGAACGAACGCGCCCTCGACTACCTGAACCTGGACGCGGGGTCCGAGTGGTCCAGCAACGTGAAGCCGGCGGTATTGCTGCGGGACGGCCAGACGGACGCGGCGCGTGAGGCCGCTCGCAACATGAGCAATCACGCAACCTGGTTTGGGCGGATTCTGCTCGCGTGCCTGGAAGACCGTCCTGCATCTGAGATGAACAAGCTTGTGCTGGACTCCGAGACGGCGCTGATGGCGCAACGGGACGCCGAGTTCCGCTATCACCAGGGCGCCATCATGGCCTACTGCGGCCAGATGGATGTTGCCGTCAGGCTGTTGAAGAGCGCTATCCAGCAGAACTATTGCTCGGCCCAGGCGCTTGAGAAGGATCCTGCGCTTCGAGGTCTGCGCAACCGGCCTGAATACGAAGCGCTGCTTACGGCAGGCAAAGAATGTCAGGACCGGTTCCGGCGTGCCACGGCCGGAGAGTAATCACCCCGCCACATGGTTTTGACCCTCCCGCTCATTGAGCCGTCTCTCGAATGTAACTAGCGCCCTGCTTGCGAAGTGCGATACAACCGAAGCAGCGGACCTGTTATGACTCATGAGCAGTTGGTTGAAAAGGCGGTGGAGTGGCTGCGCGGCAGCTACCGTTGCGGGATCGTACTCTCCGAGCAGGCTTGCTCAAGCGGCGAGGTGCCGGACGCCATCGGATGGAAAGGGAAGAGCCACTCGGTGATGATCGAGTGCAAGGTTTCCCGCGCCGACTTCCTTGCCGACCGCAACAAGCCGTTCCGCACGGATTCGGGAACGGCCGTCGGCTGCGAGCGGTTCTACCTGGCGCCCCGCGGACTGCTGTCGCCCGGCGAACTCCCGCAGGGATGGGGACTGCTCGAATGCCATGCGCGCAAAGTCAGCGTGGTGAAAAAGTCCAGGAAGAATCTGCGGGAACCGGCTGGGCTGATGAATGAGATGAACCTGTTGCTCGCCAGCCTGCGGCGCGTGGAAGTCCGAATCGAGCCGCAGCGCATTACCGACTTCCTGAAATGGAAGAACAGGCTCCTGGAGTACAACGGTGGCGTGCTACCCAAGGGCGTTGTCGCCGAAGAGGATGAGCCCAACGTCCACTTGCAGCATGCCGACCCTATACGCATGGCTTAGTTCTGTCCCGCACCCGCTTCCAATCGGCCCTGCAATGGCCTTCATTGAAATACCCTTGTCACAGCGTGACTTCTATCACAGACTGTGGTTCACTTATGACTCAAAGTCATAAGTGAGTAGAGGTCATGCGAAGCATGAAAGTTAAACACGTCAGCGAAGGTGTTGAACTTGGGGGAAGGCGCGAGCGCCGCCGGGCCGAGACGCGCGATCGCCTGTTCCGTGAGGCGATTCAACTCTTTTCGGAACGAGGCTTCAACGGCACTACGGTGGAAGATATCACGGAGGCCGCGGACGTCGGCAAGGGAACATTCTTCAACTACTTTCCCAGCAAAGAGCACATCTTGACCTTCTTCGCCGACGCGCAGCGCGGAAAGGTGGAGGCGGCGGTCGCGCTTGCGAGAGCGTCGGTCAAGACTCCTGTGCGCGACATCGGACGACATCTCTTGCATGAATTGGCCGAGCAGCCAGCGCATAGTCCCGACCTGGCGCGTAGCCTGATTACTTCGCTGCTCTCCTCGCCAGCGGTCCGGGACGTAATGCTGGATAGATTGGCACGAGGGCGTGAACGACTCGCCGAGTTGTTGGCGATCGCGAAGGAACGCGGCGAACTGCGCCCCGACGTCGATGCCCTGGAGATGGCGCGGATGGTGCAGCAGGTCTTCTTCGGAACGCTGCTGCTGTGGAGCCTGACACCCGATGCCAGCTTCCAGCAACGTCTAGATGATGCATTTCACCTGTTCTGGGAGGGAGCGGCTGCTCCCGTCAAGAGTGGGAAGCCGAGTGCCCGCAAGCGCAACGTCGCAAGGAGCACGAAATGAAAAAACGAATCGTAGTCATCGTCGTTGTGGTTATCGCGGCGGCCGCGAGTGTTGCGTATCGCGTGTGGGGCCGGGCGGCTCGGACCGATCAAGCGAACGTCCTGCACCTGTCCGGCAACATCGAGGTACGCGACGCGGAACTGAGCTTCAAAATTCCGGGACGCGTCGAGCAACGGCTGGTTCGCGAAGGCGATGCGGTGCGCGAGGGCCAGCTAGTGGCCGTGCTGGACAGCGCCGAGCTGAGTGAAGAGGCGGCGGCGAGGCGTGCCGATGTGCAAACCGCACGCGAAGAACTGGCGGAGTTGGAGGCGGGATCGCGTCCGGAAGAAATCAAGCAGGGGGAGGCGAACCTGGGTCTGGTGCAGGCCGAAGAGCTACGCCTGCGCACGGATCGCGAGCGCCTTCGCAAGTTGCACGAAAAGGATCTGATCTCGCACCAGCAGTGGGACGCGGCGGTGACTGCTCACGAAGTGGCGACCGCAAGAGTCCGCGAGGCACAGGAGCGTTTGGAGTTGCTGCGGCAGGGGCCTCGTCGCGAGAAGATTGCGCAAGCACGATCTCGTTTGGAGCGTGCCCGACAGTCGTTGGCCATGGCGGATACGCGCCTGGGCTACGCGAAGCTGATTTCTCCGGTGAACGGCATAGTGCTGTCGGAGAACATCGAGCCGGGCGAATACGTTTCGCCGGGTACGCCGATCGTAACGACGGCGCAACTTAGCGACGTGTGGATGCGCGGATATGTTCCGGAGACGGACCTGGGACGGGTGAAGCTTGGACAGCCAGTCTGTGTAACGAGCGATACGTTTCTCGGAAAGCAGTACTCAGGGCGCGTGACGTTCATTTCTTCGCAGGCGGAGTTCACTCCGAAGATGGTGCAGACACAGAAGGAGCGTGTAAAGCTTGTCTATCGGATCAAGGTGGACATTGCCAATCCGGAGTTGGAGTTGAAGCCCGGTATGCCGGCCGATGCGGTCGTGCAGGTCGGTGGAGGACAGGAGCCATGCAGGCAATCCGGCTCGACTCGCTGACGCGATGCTTCGAGAAGGTCACGGCCGTGGATTCGCTGACGCTCGATGTGGCGGAGGGCGAGATCTTCGGACTGGTCGGTCCCGACGGCGCAGGCAAAACGACGACGATGCGGCTGTTGGCTGGAATTCTCGAGCCAACCTCAGGCGATGCCTGGGTGATGGACAAGCACATCGTGCGCAACAACGAAGCTCTCAAAGAACAGATCAGCTACATGAGCCAGAAGTTCGGTCTGTACGCTGACTTGACGGTGGAAGAGAACATACATTTCTATGCTGACCTGTTTTCGGTTCCGCGGCGCGGACGCGAGGAGAGGGTCTCGCAACTGCTGGCGTTCAGCAATCTCACGCCGTTCCGAAAACGACAGGCAGGGAATCTGTCTGGAGGCATGAAGCAGAAACTTGGCCTGGCTTGCGCGCTGATTCACACGCCGAAGGTTCTGCTGCTGGATGAGCCGACGAACGGCGTCGATCCGGTATCCAGGAGAGACTTCTGGCGAATCCTGTATCAACTGTTGCGCGAACGCGTGACGATCTTCGTCTCCACGGCGTATCTGGACGAGGCCGAACGCTGCCACCGAATAGCCATGGTGCACCAGGGCAAGCTGCTGGCGTGCGGCACGCCTGCGGAAGTCAAAGGGCTGCTGAAGGGAACAATTCTGCAAGTGCGGACGACGAATGTGCGTGCGGCGGCGAAGCTGCTGCGCGAACAGATTCCGGATATCTCCGTCGGCCTCTTCGGGAATCGCATACACCTGCTCACGCGGCAGCCTGACTCAACGACCGTGGCCGCTTCAAACCTACTTGGGGGTGCGGGCTACGCGGATATCGATGTGCGGCCGATCGAGCCGAGCCTGGAAGACGTATTCATTTCGGTACTGAGTTGAAGCGATGAGTGCAAACGAACAAGCCGTAGTCGTGCGAGGGCTGGAGCGACGCTTTGGAAACTTCGTCGCGGTGAACCGTGTCAGCTTTGAGGTTAGTCGCGGAGAGATCTTCGGATTCCTCGGTCCGAATGGCGCGGGGAAATCGACGACAATCCGTATGCTCTGCGGGATTCTCGCCCCAACGGCGGGGGAAGGCACCGTGGCCGGCTTCGACATTCGCAAACAGTCGGAGGATATCAAGCGGCATATCGGCTACATGAGCCAGAAGTTCTCGCTCTACGAGGATCTGACGGTGGAGGAGAACATTGACTTCTATGCCGGGATTTATCGAATTCCGAAAGACCGGCGCGCCCAGCGTAAAGAGTGGGTGATCGAGATGGCCGGGCTCCAGCAGCATAGGGATTCGCGCACCGGCATCCTATCTGGCGGATGGAAACAACGGCTCGCACTGGGCTGCGCGATCATCCACGAACCGCCGATTGTCTTTCTCGACGAGCCGACCTCAGGAGTAGACCCCATCAGCCGGCGTCAGTTCTGGGAGCTTATCTATCAACTTTCCGGGCAGGGCGTAACGGTTTTCGTTACCACGCATTACATGGAAGAAGCTGAATACTGCGATCGCATAGGGCTCATCTACCGCGGCGAGCTGATTGCGAGCGGCGCGCCGCACGCACTCAAGACAGACATGATGAGCGACACCGTCCTGGAGGTGAGCTGTGATCGGGCGCAGGATGCGATGTTCGAGCTCGAACGGCTGCCCGAAGTGCGTGAAGTCGCGATGTTCGGGAACGCGCTGCACGTAGTGGCGGCATCGGCTGGCGCGGCGGAGGCGGTTCGCGCGTACCTTGAGGCGCACGAGTACCGCCCCTCGCGTGTGGAACCGATCGTTCCATCGCTCGAAGACGTTTTCGTGTCGCTGATCGAAGCGCGAGACAGGGCAGAAAGTACGCAGCAGGAGGTTGGGCGATGAAGCTGCAACGCGTGCTGGCGGTGTCGAGAAAGGAATTCCTGCACATACGGAGAGATCCGCGAAGCCTGGCGGTGGCTATCGCGATTCCGATGTTAATGCTCCTGCTATTCGGGTACGCGCTTACCCTCGACGTGGATAACGTGCCGCTGATCGTGTGGGACCAGAGCCAGACTTCTCAGAGCCGCGAACTGGTCAGCAACTTCACCGGCTCGCGATATTTCTCGCTGCTCGGATACGCGGACACCGCTCGCGACGTTGAAGCGGCAATCGATTCCGGAGAGGCCCTGGCCGGTCTGGTCATTCCTCGCGATTTCTCTCAGCAGTTCGAAGCCGGGCGTACGGTGCAGGTGCAAGTGATAACAGACGCAACTGACTCGAATACGGCAGTGCTTGCGCTCGGGTACGCAGAGATGGCAACGCAGGCATTCTCGCGGCAAGCAACCGTGCAGAAGCTGAAACGAGCGGGACTGACTCCTCCGCGCGCGCCGCTGGATGTGCGGCCTCGCGTCTGGTTCAACACCGATCTGGAATCGAAGAACTACATCATCCCCGGCCTGATAGCGGTGATCATGATGGTGATTGCCGCATTGCTCACGTCCCTGACGGTTGCGCGCGAGTGGGAGACGGGCACGATGGAACAACTGATCGCGACCCCTATACGCGGCGTGGAACTTATTACCGGCAAGCTACTGCCCTACTTTGCGCTTGGCATGTTGGACGTGGTCCTGGCTGTAGGCATGGGTGAGGTGCTCTTCCACGTGCCGCTGCGCGGCAGCGTCTTACTGCTGTTTTCGGTGTCGGCCGTGTTTCTTGTTGGAGTGCTCTCGCTGGGCATGTTGATTTCGATTGCCGCAAAGAAACAATTGCTGGCAAGCCAGACGGCAATGGTGGTGACATTCGTGCCGTCGTTCCTGCTCTCTGGTTTCATGTTCTCTATCGCCAACATGCCGGTGCCAATCCAGGTGCTCACCCATCTCATTCCGGCGCGATATTTCGTGTCGATCATCAAAGGCATTTACCTGAAGGGTGTTGGGGTGCAGGTGTTGGCCGCGGAGATAGCGCTGCTGGGTGCGTTCGCCGTCGTGATGTTTGCGCTGGCAAATGTGAAGTTCAGGAAGAGGTTGGTCTAGCCATGCTGGAACGTATCAAGCACATGCTGATCAAGGAGTTCCTGCAGGCATTTCGCGATCCGAAAATGCTGCGCATTATCTTCATTCTTCCGTTGATGCAGGTGCTGATAATCGGGTATGCGGTGACGACCGACGTTCGCCACATCTCGGTCGCGCTTTTCGACCTGGACAACAGTGTGGAGAGTCGAGAGATTGCGAGCCGCTTCATGCAGTCCGGTTACTTTGAGCAGGTGGCGACCGTCTCGCGCGACGCGGACGCCTTGGAGATGCTGGACCGTGGACAGGCGCAAGTTGTGCTCCGGATGAACAAAGGACTTGGGGCAGACGTGCGCGCGGGGAAGACCGCCGACCTGCAACTCCTGGTGGATGGCACGGATTCGAACACCGCGAACATCGTCCTGAACTATTCGGGCGCGATTGCGGACCAGTTTTCTCAACGCGTGCTGCTGAAGCGGATGCAACTGGCCGGACAGCGCAAGACGCCGGGGCGCGTGGAGGTGGCGCGGAGAGCCTGGTTCAATGAGAACCTGGAGAGCCGCAATTTCTATGTACCCGGCGTGATCGCCATCATCGTGATGCTCATCACGTTCCTGCTGACCAGCCTGGCTATCGTGCGCGAAAAGGAGATCGGCACGATGGAGCAGATCATCGTGACGCCCATTCGCCCGATGGAGTTTATTCTCGGAAAAACCGCGCCTTTTGCGATCATCAGTCTTGTGGATGCGGCGCTCGTAGCAATAGCAGGCGTGCTCTGGTTCCAGATTCCTCTGCGCGGAAGCCTGCTCCTGCTGCTCGTGGCGACTCTGCTGTATCTTACGACGACACTTGGAATCGGGCTGTTGATCTCGACCGTGAGCCAGACACAGCAACAGGCGATGATGAGCACCTTCCTGTTCTACTTCCCGGCAGTCCTGTTATCGGGGTTCATGTTCCCCATCGCCAACATGCCCGATCCGGTGCAGTGGCTCACCTACATCAATCCGCTCCGCTATTATCTGGTTGTGATCCGCGCGCTGTTCCTGAAGGGGACGGGACTGGCGGTGTTGTGGCCGCAGTTCATGGCGCTGGCGATTATGGGTGTCGCTACCTTCGCGCTCGCGGCGGCGCGCTTCCGCAAGACTCTCGCCTAAGCCTGTGAAACCGCACAAAACCTGGTGACGCGCTGTCATGGGTCACCTTCGGTTGTGACGTCAATCACAGCGATTTGAGATGCCGGGAAGTCTAATCAGAACATGCTCTATCTGCTTGCGGTCGTGTGATTTGCGCAGTTTCACCCTGCCCACGACCACCCCGGCAGCCAAGCCTGCCGGGGACTCCGGACGGGCAGCCGTAGCAGAAGAGACTTTTCCGGGAGAAGGTTGCCGCCAAGTTGAGGTTAGGGAAAGATTGAAAACCGATCTTAACCCCAAGCCGTGGCACGCTTGGCGGTACAGCGACTAGAACCGTTTTCGTATGCTAGAGAGAATGGACTCATCCAATGAATAGAACAAAGGTCACAATCGACGGAAATGAAGCAGCGGCTTACGTTGCGCATAAGGTCAACGAAGTCATTGCAATTTATCCGATCACTCCTTCGTCGCCGATGGGCGAGTGGTCAGACCAGTGGTCCTCAGACGGCCAGCCAAATATCTGGGGCACCATCCCCAGCGTAGTTGAAATGCAGAGCGAGGGCGGAGCGTCGGGCGCATTGCACGGAGCGCTGCAAGCCGGTTCACTCGCGACGACGTTCACGTCGGCACAGGGCCTGCTGCTCATGATCCCCAACATGTACAAGATCGCAGGCGAACTCACCCCAACGGTGATGCATGTGGCCGCGCGCTCCCTGGCCGCACAGGCGCTCTCGATCTTCGGCGACCATCAGGATGTGATGGCTGTTCGCCAGACTGGCTGGGCGCTGCTCGCCTCGAATTCCGTACAGGAAGTGATGGATACAGCGCTGATCGCGCAAGCCGCGACGCTCGAATCGCGCATTCCGTTCCTGCATTTCTTTGACGGCTTCCGCACCTCGCACGAAGTTGCGAAGGTGGAGCAACTCAAGATTGACGATCTGAAAGCGATGATCAGCGATGAACTGGTGCAGGCGCATCGTGCCCGCGCGCTCTCGCCGGATCGTCCGTTCATTCGCGGCACTGCGCAGAATCCTGACGTGTATTTCCAGGCGCGCGAGACCGTAAATCCCTTTTATCTCGCTATCCCGACCATCGTGCAGAACGCGATGGACAAGTTCGCCGCCATCACCGGCCGCCAGTACAGGCTGTTCGATTACATGGGCGCACCCGATGCCGAGCGAGTCATCATTATCATGGGCTCCGGCGCCGAAGTGGCGCAGGAAGCAGTGGAGTACCTGGTCAGCAAGGGCGAGAAAATCGGCCTGTTGAAGGTCCGCCTGTATCGTCCGTTCTCGATTGAGCACTTCCTGAAGGCGCTGCCGGCCACGGTGAAATCGATTGCCGTGCTGGATCGCACCAAGGAGCCGGGCTCCACGGGCGAGCCTCTTTATATGGACGTGGTGACGGCCCTGAGCGAAGCGTTCAGTTCCGGCACTCTGCCGATGAAGGCTATGCCGAAGATCATTGGCGGCCGCTACGGCCTGTCCTCGAAGGAATTCACTCCGGCAATGGTGAAGGGCGTGTTTGACCAGCTTGCGGCGAAGCAGAGCAAGAACCACTTCACTGTTGGCATCGTGGACGACGTCACGCACACCAGCATCGACTACGATCCGAACTTCTCGACCGAGGACCCGGGTACGGTCCGCGCGCTGTTCTACGGACTTGGTGCAGACGGCACGGTCGGCGCGAACAAGAACTCGATCAAGATCATCGGCGAAGATACGGACAATTACGCGCAGGGCTACTTCGTCTATGACTCGAAGAAGTCCGGTTCGCTGACGACTTCGCACTTGCGCTTCGGACCTCGTCCGATTCGCTCCAGCTATCTCATCACGCGTGCGAACTTCCTGGCTTGCCACCAGTTCACGTTCCTTGAGCGCGTTGACATGCTGAAGCCGGCCGAAGATGGAGCTACGTTCCTTCTCAATTCCCCCTACGGGCCGGATGAGGTTTGGGACAAGCTGCCGCGCACCGTCCAGCAGCAGATTATCGGAAAGAAGCTAAAGCTCTTCGTGATCGATGGCTACAAGGTCGCGCGCGAAACCGGCATGGGTGGACGCATCAACACCATCATGCAGACCTGCTTCTTCGCCATCAGCGGCGTGTTGCCTCGCGACGAAGCAATCGACGCAATCAAGAAGGCCATTAAGAAGACTTACGGCAAGCGCGGCGAATCCGTGGTGCAGAAGAATTTTGCGGCCGTTGACTCCACGCTCGAAAACCTGTTTGAAGTAAAGATTCCGGCAACGGTTAGCAGCACCTTTGAGGTGCGTCCGGCGGTGCCGGCAGCGGCGCCAGAATTTGTGCAGAAGGTGCTTGCGCCGATTATCAGCGGTGACGGCGATCTACTTCCGGTAAGCGCGATGCCGATCGACGGCACGTACCCGACGGGGACGGCGCAGTGGGAGAAGCGCAACATCGCACTGGAGATTCCGGTGTGGGATGAAACGCTCTGCATTCAGTGCGGCAAGTGCGTCCTGGTATGCCCGCACGCGGTCATCCGTGCAAAGGTGTACGAGAGCGACGTGCTGAAGGATGCTCCCGAAGGCTTCAAGTCGGTTCCCGCGAAGTGGAAGAACTTTGCGGAATCGAAGTACACGCTGCAAGTCGCGCCGGAAGATTGCACCGGTTGCGCACTCTGCATTGAAGCGTGCCCGGCGAAGTCCAAGACGGAGACGAAGCACAAGGCCATCAACATGGCCGCGCAGCCTCCGATCCGCGAAGACGAAGCGCGAAACTGGGAATTCTTCCTCAATATCCCCGAGATTGACCGTCGCCAGATCAGCATGAGCCAGATCAAGGACGTTCAACTCCTGCAGCCGCTATTCGAGTTCTCCGGCGCCTGCTCTGGTTGCGGCGAAACGCCGTACATCAAGCTGATGACGCAATTGTTCGGAGATCGCACGGTGGTCGCGAATGCGACTGGCTGTTCGTCGATTTACGGCGCGAATCTGCCGACCACACCCTACACGGCCAACAATGACGGACGTGGCATCGCGTGGTCGAACTCGCTGTTTGAAGACAACGCCGAGTTCGGTCTTGGAATCCGCCTGTCACTCGACAAGCAGACCGAGTACGCGCGCGAACTGGTGGTCCGCATGGCCGCGCAACTTGGCGAAGAACTCGTCAAGGCGATCCTTGCGGCCGACCAGTCGAACGAGACTGGCATCAAGGCGCAGCGTGAACGTGTTGCTGAACTGAAGAAGAAGCTGGCCGGCGTCAAGACGGCGGAAGGCCGCGACCTGCTCAGCTTGGCCGACGCACTGGTCAAGAAAGCCGTGTGGATCGTCGGCGGCGACGGTTGGGCGTACGACATCGGTTACGGCGGCTTGGATCACGTGCTGGCCAGCGGCCGGAACGTGAACATCCTGGTGCTGGATACCGAGGTTTACTCGAACACCGGTGGCCAGATGTCGAAGTCCACACCGCGTGGCGCAGTCGCAAAGTTCGCTGCTGGCGGCAAGCCGCGTCCGAAGAAGGACCTGGCAATGATCGCGATGAACTATCCGGCGTACGTAGCACGGGTCGCGATGGGCTCCAGCGATATGCAGACGCTGAAGGCTTTCCTTGAAGCCGAGGCGTACGACGGGCCGTCGCTCATCATCGCGTACAGCCACTGCATCGCTCACGGATACGACCTCGTGCACGGACTCGACCAGCAGAAGCTTGCAGTTCAGTCCGGTCACTGGCCGATGTTCCGTTACAACCCGGCACTCGCGGAACAGGGCAAGAACCCATTCCAGCTTGATTCGAAGGCTCCAAGCATCGAACTTGACAAGTACATCTACAACGAAACTCGCTACACGATGTTGCGCCAGAGCAATCCTGAAGGAGCCGCTGAGCTACTGAAGGAAGCGCAACAGGATGTGAAGAGTCGTTGGAAGCAGTACGAGTACCTGGCGACGCAGAAGTTCGACGGAGCCACTACGGAAACAACCGAAGCCAAGCAGGAAACTGCGGCCTCGCTGAGCAAGGGAGCGGCAAAATGACCGACCTGAGAACGAAGTACCTCGGATTGCAACTGAATAACCCGATCGTCGTTTCGGCCGGCCCTCTGTGCAAGGACGTAGCGAACATTCGGAAAATGGAAGATGCGGGTGCGGGCGCCGTCGTGCTGCACTCGCTCTTCGAAGAACAGATCAACATCGAGAGCAACGAACTCGACCGGTTTCTGTGGAACAGTGCCGATGTCTCCGCGGAGTCGCAAAGCTACTTCCCGGATATGCAGACGTACAACCTCGGTCCAGACGCCTACCTCGAGCACATCCGTAAGGCGAAGTCGGCGGTGAAGATTCCGGTCATCGCCAGCCTGAACGGTGTCTCCAAGGGCGGATGGGTTCGCTACGCCAAAGACATGGAGCAGGCGGGCGCCGATGCCGTCGAACTGAACATTTACTTCCTGCCGACTGACCCCGCCATGGCGAGTGCCGACGTAGAGAACATGTACGTCGAACTCGTAGCGGCGGTTAAGTCCACGCTGAAGATTCCGGTCGCGGTTAAGATCGGGCCGTTCTTCAGCGCGATGGGCAACATGGCTCAGAGATTCGACAAAGCTGGTGCGGATGCGCTGGTACTGTTCAACCGCTTCTATCAGCCTGATTTCGATCTAGACGCGTTAGAGGTCGTTCCGAATCTAGTGCTCAGCCGGTCCAACGAGTTGAAGCTGCGCTTGCACTGGGTAGCCATTCTGTTCGGCAAGATCAAGGCTGATATGGCGATCACGGGCGGTGTACATACGGCGGAAGACATCGTGAAGTCGATCATGGCGGGCGCCAAGGTGGCGATGACGACCTCAGCGCTGTTGGAGCACGGCATCGAGTACGTGTCCACGCTGCGAACGAACCTGGGAGGCTGGCTCGAAGAACACGAGTACGACTCCATAGCGCAGATGCAGGGAAGCATGAGCCAGAAGAACGTCGCGCATCCGGCTGCGTTTGAGCGCGCGAACTACATGAAGGTACTCAGCAGTTATTCTGCAGGTCTTCCGGTTCGATAGCTTCGTGCCGCCGACAACGAAGGGTCGGCTGTGCGAAGCGTGAACCAGGACCTTTCAATGGAGCGAGTCTCCCGGCTCGCTCCAATTTTCCTTTCCGGACAAACTCAGCAACAGACCAGTCGCGAATCACGCGGCCTTGCGCATGATATCGGCTATGCTCGGCTCAGGGCGTCGCAAAGCCTTGAAGGCAGCCGCAGCCGTTCCAAGTATCGCTAGTGCCGCCAGCCAACGATTTCTGCTCAACAACAGTTCATAACTGCTATACGATGCTCGCGCATCGAAGTCGCCGTGCGCGCCATAATCGCGAGGTACAGGCTCCCAAAGATTGTCGAGCCGGTTCGGGTCGGCCGCTCCGTCGTATTGCTGCGACTCGTAGCCGGTTCTGCCAAGGTAGTGATCGAGCAGACCGGGGATAAACTTCTGTCCCCAGATCGCCATGAATGTTGGCAGACTGACGTACATTTCACGACGCTTGTGATGTGCGGCGAAATAGATAGCTTCGGCCGCGACTTCGGGTTGATAGATGGGCGGCACCGGCTGCGGCTTTCGAGGTAACCGGCTCTTCACCCAGTTAAACTGTGGCGTGTTGAGGGCCGGCAAGTGCACGACTGTCAGATGCAGGTCGCTGTGGTCGTGGATGAGTTCGCAGCGCAAAGAGTCCGTGAAGCCGATAATAGCGTGCTTGGCGGCACAATATGCTGACTGCAGCGGGATGCTGCGATATGCGAGGGCGCTGCCGACCTGCACGATGGTTCCGCGATTACGCGGCAGCATTCGCTTAAGCGCCGCAAGCGTGCCGTGCACGTATCCAAGATACGTGACCTCGGTCACGCGCCGGAACTCGGCCGCTGTCATTTCTTTCACCGCTGAGAAGACGGAGGCCATGGCGTTATTCACCCAGATGTCGATGCGTCCCCACTCGCGCTGCACGCGCTCGGCTGCGGCTTCGACCTGATCTGCGTTGGCAACGTCGGCCGGCAGCACCAGCGCACGTCCACCCAGGGACTCGACATCGCGGCGAGCGCCCTCGAGTCCCTCGCTGCCGCGGGCTATAAGGGCGACGTTAGCCTTACGGCGAGCGAATGCCTGGGCGGTTGCGCGTCCCACTCCAGCGGAAGCACCGGTAATAACGACGATCTCCGATGCGCTCATGGCGGCTCCGTTTAGCGAATTATCCTTCATGCTGTGCTGCTGAAACGTTGACTTTGTTTCAGCAGCCTCTTTCTTAGAGGATGCAAGCCGCACACGTGTCGATGCCAGCCAGTCGTTGGACTTTCACGACAGCTACTCGCGCGACCGATTCGGGGGTTGATCCGCTTGTGGCTCCTATCGGATTTGGCTTCCTGTCGTCTAAGAGAATATGATGTTTCGCCCGGACTGACCGGTGGAGCGTAGAGGGAGCATTTCCTTCCGCTCCGTGGAGCGCAATCACGATGAGGAAAAGATTTCTGTTATTGACGGCCCTGCTATGTCTGCTGGCTACGGGCGCCATTGCGGATGAGGGTATGTGGTTGTTCAACCGTGCGCCGAAAGACAAGATCAAGGCGCGCTACGGCTTTGAGCCGACGCAGCAATGGCTGGATCACCTGCAGCTTGGTTCGGTGCGCTTCAACAATGGTGGCTCGGGTTCATTCGTTTCCGCGAACGGCCTTGCCTTCACCAACCACCACGTTGGCGCCGATTGCCTGCAGGGTGTGGCGACCAAGGAAAAGGACTACATGAAGCAGGGCTTCTACGCGCGCACCGGCGCGGAAGAGCTGAAGTGTCCCGATCTAGAGTTGAACGTTCTGGAAGGCATCGAGGACGTAACGGACCAGGTGCAGGGCGCCGCGAAAAAGGGCATGACCCCGGCAGAAGCCGGGCAGGCCCAGCGTGCATTAATGTCGCAATTGGAGGCCGACTGCTCAAAGAAGACAGGCCAGCGCTGTGACGTCGTGACGCTGTATGCAGGCGGCATGTACCACCTCTACAAGTACAAGAAGTACACAGATGTTCGCGTAGTGTTCGCGCCTGAGTTCCCAATCGCGTTCTTCGGCGGAGATCCGGACAACTTCGAGTTTCCGCGTTACGACCTGGATGTCGCGTTCTTCCGTATATACGAGAACGACAAGCCCGTACAGTTGAAGAACTACTTAAGGTGGTCGAACACCGGCGTGAAGGAAAACGATCTAATCTTTGTCTCCGGGCATCCTGGGCGGACCGAGCGCATGAATACGCTTGCGCAACTGGAGTACACGCGCGACGTGCGACTCCCCTTCACGCTTGAATCCCTGAAGCGGCGAATCGGCGTTCTGCACGCATTTGCGGCCAAGTCGGAAGAGAATGCGCGCATCGCTCGCGAAGACATCTTCGGTCTGGAGAATTCGTTTAAGGCGCAGGACGGTCAGTACAAGGGCCTGCTGGACAAGCAGTTGATGGCCAAGAAGGCCTCGGAAGAACAGAAGCTGCGAAGCTCGGTGGAAGCCGATCCCAAGAAGAAGGCGGAGTTTGGCACCGCATGGCCGGCGATCGAGCAGGCAGTTAAGGTGCAGCGTGAGCTTTTCCTGCCGTCGACCTTCCTGGAGAATCGCGGCGGATTCCGTGGCCAACTGAACGGCATCGCTCGCAACCTGGTGCGTGTTGCCGAAGAACGCGAGAAGCCGAATGCTCTGCGGTTGCGAGAATATCGCGAGTCGAACTTGGCGTCCCTCGAGCAGGAATTGTTTTCTACCGCGCCGATCCATAAGGACCTTGAGACGCTCACCTTTACCGACTCGCTCACCGAAATGCGTGCCCGTCTCGGAGCCGACAACGAGGTCGTGAAGAGCGTTTTGAGCGGCCGCACGCCGGAGCAGGTTGCAAGCGAAGCCATCGCAAATACAAAGCTCGACCAGGTGAATGTGCGCAAGCAGCTTTACACCGGCGGCATCAAGGCCATAGAGGCCAGCACTGACCCGCTGATCGTTCTCATGCGGAAGATCGATCCCGCTGCACGCGCGATTCGCAAGCGCATGGACGACGAGGTAGACGCCGTGCTGCGGCAGAATTATGCGCTCATTGCGAAGGCCCTTTTCGCCGAGCGGGGAACCAGTATGTACCCGGATGCGACATTCACGCTTCGCCTGAGTTATGGTGCGGTGAAGGGCTATGACGCCGATGGCAAGCATATCCCGTCCGCCACCACAATGGGCGGAGCATACGAACACGCGGCGAAGCACGGCAACAAGGATCCTTACGAGTTGCCGAAGTCGTGGATCGATGCAAAGCCAAAGCTGAAACTCAACACGCCTTTCAACTTCGTTTCGACGGCCGACATCATTGGCGGCAACTCCGGTTCCCCAACGGTAAACAAGGCCGGCGAAGTCGTCGGCATTATCTTCGACGGCAACATCCAGTCGCTACCGTGGAACTACGTCTTTGACGACCGGCAGGGCCGCGCCGTCCACGTCGATTCGCGGTCAATTATCGAGTCGCTGCGGACGATCTACAATGCGACCGAACTCGCGGACGAACTGACGGGCGGCACCGCTAAGGCTTCGCAAGTAGTTCCGGCAGCTAAAGCGAAGGCAGCTACAAAGAAGTAAAGCAGCGAACGCAGCAAGAGGCTGGGGAAGGCGACTTCTCCAGCCTTTCGTTTTCGCGACCGATGCAGCGCGTGTGCGCCAGGTCACATCCTGTGGGCTAGAATCGCAGTAATCGAAATGCCGGAAATTCCAGCTAAAACGTATTTCCATGTCGATATGGACGCCTTCTTCGTATCGGTCGAGGAGCTTTACGATCCTTCGCTGAAAGGAAAGCCCGTGGTTGTTGGCGGCAAGGCGAACGAACGCGGCGTAGTGGCGGCAGCGTCTTATGCGGCAAGGAAATTCGGGGTGCACTCGGCGATGCCGCTGCGCACGGCCGCAAAGCTGTGTCCGCAGGCCGTGTTTCTCGACGGGCATCCTGAACGTTATCGCGTGTACTCCGAGAAGGTTCATGACGTACTTTATGGGTTCACGCCAGCGCTGCAGATGGCGTCGATCGACGAGGCGTATCTCGACATGACCGGCACGGAACGCTTGCACGGTCCGCCGCTTCGGGCCGCGCATCAACTGCACGAAGCGATGAAGCGCAACACTGGGCTGAACTGCTCGATAGGCATCGCCACATCGCGCATGGTTGCCAAAGTGTGTTCCGACCAGGCGAAGCCGAATGGCGTGCTCTGGATACCGCGGGGCGAGGAGGCGAGTTTTCTCTCGCGCCTGGACGTACGCAAGATCCCCGGTGTCGGTAAGGTTACAGAGGAGAGGTTGATTGCGCTCGGAATTCGGCAGATTGGGCAGCTCGCGGCGATGAGCGACGCAACGTTGCGCGATACTCTGGGCGACTGGGCGGTCGCGCTCGGAGAGAAGGCGCGGGGCTTCGATGCAGGCGCGTGGTTCGCGGGAGAAGTCGGCGAACAGGAGGACCCGAAGTCCGTCAGCCATGAACACACGTTCGACGAAGATACGTCGGATGAGCGCAGGTTGGAATCGATGCTGGCTAAGCTGTCGGAGATGGTGTGCCGGCGGTTGCGTGAACACGGCCTTCATGCCCGAACGGTGCAACTCAAGCTTCGCTATACGGACTTCAAGACCATAACGCGCGCCCACACGCTGCGCCGGACTACGCAGGTCGATACCGAAATCTTCGAGGCCGTGCGTGAGCTATTTCGAGGCAACTGGAATGGCGGCACAGTACGTTTGTTGGGCGTGCAGACTTCGTCGTTCGAACAAGGCGAGGCGCAGCCTGACTTGCTGGCGAATGACCAGCATGATCGCTGGACGAAGGCGCTGAACGTAGCCGACCGCATGCGCGACAGGTTCGGCGATGGCGCCGTGTCACTCGCCATCGGAATGAAGTCGAAATTCCGCGAGCGCACGCAGGAGACTCCGGCGTCCCTGCCCGGAAAAAAGAAAGAGTAGCTTTATCATGCAGCTGCTCACGCCGCGTTGGAGTTCGATCTCGCACCACGGCACGGCGCTGAATCGCGCTGGGAGCCTTGTGTTCTTAGCGAAAATTACGGGCGATCAAGCAACGCGTCAAGCCGGAAGCTCAAGCGACCGCAACCGTGCTGGCCAGTGCAGCTCTCGGGGTAAAGTTCCGCGAGCGTCCACCGACGTTGTTTCCTAGTGCAGACGAACACCAATGCCAGATGTCATTGTGCATCACGGCTTTCTGCATGGCCGCCATTCTTGTTCTTACTTCCGAGCGGCTCATCGTGAGTGCAGTGAAGAAAGACTGCGCCAATCCGGCAATGTCATGCGGATTTACCAGGACTGCGCCATTGCAAAGTTCCTGCGATGCGCCTGCGAATTTACTCAGAACCAGCACTCCTGATTGGTCCACCTTGGATGCACAAAACTCTTTTGCAACCAAGTTCATACCATCCTTAAGCGACGTTACCAGCATTGCCGTTGCGGATCGGTAGAGCGCGACCAATTCTTCACACGGAATACTCCGATGCATGTACACGATTGGCGTCCATCGTGGGCGTCCGAACGTGCCATTAATCTCGCTGATCTGCCGCTCGACTGACAGTCTTAACGATTCGTATTCAGGTACTTCCTCTCTGCTTGGGATAATCAGTTGCAGGAGCACCAGTTCGCCCTGTAGTTCGGGATGCTGCTCGAGCAGCATTTTGTAAGCAGAGAGTCTCTGGGGCACTCCCTTGGTGTAATCAAGCCGATCGACGCCCAGCATCATTCTGCTGCCGCGGAAGGCCGAATCCAACGATTGCATCTGTACGGCCACCTCTGAGGAACCGGCGAGAGTCGCAAATTTCTGCGAGTCAATCCCTATAGGGGAGGTGAGCAGCGAGGTCGAAGTACCCTCGAACTGCACCACGAGTTCCTCTCTCCGGCGCAGGAGCCTGAGCCGCCGGCCGAAAGCATTACGAAGGCATTGAAGGAAATTATGCCGGTCGCCACTTGTTTGAAAACCGATTCGTTCGAAGGACAACATTGCCCGAAGAATGGTCTCTCCGGTAGGGAGAGTGGCGAACGTATCAGGTCCAGGGAAGGGAACATGATGGAAGTAAGCGAGACGCAATCCCAAGCGACGGCGTCGCAAGGAGCGTCCCAGCAGCATTAGGTGATAATCGTGTACCCAAACGAGGTCGTCCGGCATGGCGCTGGCCGTCACCGCATCAGCGAACTTCTCAGTCACAGCCTGGTAAGCGTCCCAGTAGCTGGCGTCGAAGTTGCACAACGTCTGCATATTGTGGAACAGCGGCCATAAGACCTGGTTCGCGAATCCGAGGTAGAACTTTTCTTTTTCGTATTCCGTGAGATACACGGGCACAAGTTTGCGCTGGTGGTGGTCCATTGCGTTCAGTTGGCTGTCGATGCCGGGAGCATAATCTGTTCCGGTCCAGCCGATCCATGTGGACGGAATCGTTTTCAGTAGCGGGCCGAGAGCCGTAACGAGTCCACCGGAGCTTGGCCGCAAATCTCCAGAGCACGATACTGTGACTGGCAAGCGGTTCGAGACAACGATCAGGCGCGACGTATCCCTCATGGTTGTACCTCCGTACAGGCTTGTATCCAGTCACGCAGAAACCATTCAACCTCGTGCGGAGGACGTAGCCAATACTGGGCTGCGGTAAACCTGTAGCTTGGCCGAACAAGTACCGTGAGGCCTCGGCCGTGCAAGGCGCGAAATGCATATTCGTCCGTAGTATCGTCACCGAGATACGCGACCGCTGCATCGGCGCCCAATTCAGACAAGATGGTCTTGACCACCTTTGCCTTGTTGCACCCAACGCGCAATTCGACTCCGTGGTCGAATTCCTCTATGCGCAATCCCCCAACGGCGACGTAGCGGGAGAAGCAGTTGTAGGCTGTCGCTTTTGCTGCCTCTGCGTGACTTGCGCTGAGACCTCTCCAATGGAGTGCCACGCATCCCGGCTTTGTTTCGGTCAGCTCGCTAAAGCCCCTGTTCGATAGATCGGCAAATACAGCGTCCAGCGCACGTTCTACAGCGCCGTCCAAGGGAGATCGCCAAGAGCTCCCATCCGTGCGCATCCTCTCCAATCCATGGCAGCCCCAAACCTCCGGGCGACGGGCGGTTTTGAGCAACAGTGGAATTTCAGACGCCTGGCGGCCCGAAACGATGATCACCCTGGTTTTAGAGTGCGCCATGATTTCGTCTAGCAGTTCTGTAATGTGTGGGTACGGATAAGCCTGATGACGATCGGCGACGAAGGGGGCGAGGGTACCATCGTAGTCGAGCAGAAGTGCACGACGGGGTGCAACCGGGGAGCGGAAGAACGGCAACGCCTGACTAGTTCGAGTGACAGCAGTACTCACGTTGATCTCCAGTGCAGAGCTTTCGCGTCGGCCTCGACGTGGCTTCACTATGAACTGGAGTGATTCTTCGGGCTATACCGTCTCCGGCGTATCTTCGCCGGAAAAGCACTGTACGCCGTACGTTGTTGATGGACCGTCCTTTAGAAGACGATTATCTTCTTTCGCACAGCATACAGGACCAGATCGGTTGCGCTATGGAGGTCAAGCTTTTGCATGATACGTGTGCGATGAGTCTCTACCGTATAGGTGCTGAGGTTCAGATCGACAGCGACATCTTTGTTGGACTTGCCCTCTGCGAGCAACTGAAGAATTTCCTTCTCGCGATCGGTGAGTAGATCGTAACTGTCATCGAGTCCACGCTGCTGCATCTGGCGCATGTAATCCTCAAGCAACGTGTTCGCGATGACAGGACTAAAGAATGGTTTCCCTTGGGCGACGACCTGAACAGCCCGGTACAAATCAACCTCTGCATTGTCTTTCAGGAGATAACCCTTTGCACCCGCAGCAAGAGCCCTGGTTAGATAACTTTCGTCAGAATACATGCTCAGGATGATTACGGATGTTTTGGGGTTGCGCTTCGTGATCTGCGTCGTTGCCTGGATACCGTTCAGGTTAGGCATCGCCACGTCCATGATGACAACGTCCGGGCTGAGTTCCTCAGCGAGGCGCGCCGCCTCACGTCCATCTTCCGCTTCACCGACCACTTCAAAATTGTCATGCTGTTCGAGTTGGAGGCGAAGCCCCCTTCTGACAATCCCGTGATCGTCGGCGATCAAGATTCGTGTCTTCTTCAAGCAACACCCCCCGTACCGTCGACTGGGATTGTGGCGAGCACACTTGTACCTTCACCCTGCCGGGAGGCAATCTTAAGCCTGCCGCCGACGGATTGAACCCGTTCCTTCATGCCGATCAATCCTAGTCCGCCCGGAACACCTGCAGTATCCGGGGCAAAGCCGATTCCATTATCCTGGACTTCGACTTCGATTTCGCTCCCGCGCTGTTCAATGCTGACGCGAACTTTCGTTGCTTCCGCGTGACGAGCACAGTTCGTGAGTGCTTCCTGTACCAATCGATAGATGCAGGTCCGCCGAGCATCATCCAGCGCCTCGACATCGCCTTGGACAACAACACTCGCAGGTACACCCGTGTGTCGTGCAAACTCGCGGCCCTGCCACTGCAGAGCGGGTTCCAAGCCCAAGTCGTCGAGCATGGATGGACGAAGACCCATTGCCAGGTCGCGCACGGTGCGCATCGCTTCGCTGTTCAGCCGTTTCGCTTCTTCGATCCGATTATGCAAGACAGGTAACCCTGTTCTACCGGCGGTCTCTACATTCGCAAGTTCCATTCCCAATGCGGTCAAAGTCTGACCAACCTCGTCATGTAACTCGCGCGATAGGGACTTCCGTTCATTCTCCTGCGCCTGTACGAGTCGATGCGACAGCCTTCTGAGATCGTCCTCCGTGCGTAATATCTGTTTGCGCTGCCTTTCGTGTTCCTTCTCGAGGATACTGACCCGGAACGTGGTGACAACTGCCACGATCACTCCCAGGCAGAGAGAAAATCCCATCATGCGGAGCAGAAATTGCCGGAGGTTCTGCTGGCTATCGCGGATGCGTTGCTGTTCGTGTTCCAGATTTTCCCGGTTTGCCCTGGCAATCTCGCGCGCAAGACTGACCACCGCCTGCCGTCGAGGAAGTACTTTGTGGCGAAGAAAGCCCCAGCTCATTTCCGCCTTGTCTTTCGGTGTCCAGTCGAAGATTGGGTCGAGAGAGTCCCAGTAGCCCTGAACTTCATCTTGAAGGCGCATGAGTCCTGGAGTTGCAGGTTGGCCTCGTTCAGCCGAGAGTTTGTCCAATCGCTCCTGCAGAGAAGCGCGAATGACGAGTAATTGCTCACGATGCGACCTCACATTCTGCGGCGACGGATCCAGTAAATAATCTCGAATCAGGATATCTGCGAGGTACATGTCCGACACGATGTCACGGCGAAACGATTCTGTCCGCAGATACGTGTTCTGGGTGTGCTCCATCTCTCTATAAATGGTTTTCGCACGGCGCACCGCACCGATCCCAAGAATCCCGATTAGCGTAACCAGAATCCCAAACCCGAGCGCGATGATGTAAGTAGATCGCGAGCGCATGTCAGGCTACCTCAAGTCGAACGCTGCTTGATTGAGCTACTCGTCAATCACCATCATATCTTGCATACATGCCACCTGCGTCTCTCCGGGCGGGCTAGGGGGTGTATTGAGCGGCTGTAGAAGGCGAATTTCGGGCGACAAATAATTCTCCGCAGCCACTCTGATGTTTACAATTGAGATAGGCATTGCGAAGAAAATCATAGTGCTTTGGTGATCGCTTGACACGCGTTCGCTTGGAGCCGATGTGGATCTGCTCTGTAACAGTGTCTTTTCAACTCTCTATAGACAGGACTTTTATGGCGAATACGACAGCAAAGAAAGGCGTAATCGGAATTCTTACTGGGGGCGGAGATGTGCCCGGGCTGAACCCGGCAATCCGGTCCGTCACCTTCAGGGCGATTCGAGAAGGCTGGCAAGTGATCGGGCTCAGGCGCGGATGGGGAGGGCTGGTCGACATTGTTCGCGACAAGGATCACGACAACAGCGATAACTTCCAGATTCTTTCCGACGAATTGGTCAACCGTGCAGGTCGAACCGGTGGCACGTTCCTGCACAGTTCGCGCACGAACCCTGGCAAGGTAAGCAAGTCGAGAGTGCCCGACCACCTGAAAGGCGCTTACAACTCCGAAATCAACGACCTGACTCCCGAGGTTCTGAAGAATCTTGATTGGCTCGGGATTGATTACCTGATTCCGATTGGCGGTGATGACACGCTGAGTTACGGAGTGCGCCTGTATCAGGAAGGCGTGAAGGTAGTCGCGATTCCCAAGACGATGGACAACGACGTGCCGGGAACCGATTACTGCATTGGGTTCAGCACGTGCGTAAGCCGCACGATTCAGCTCGCGAACGATCTTCGCACCTCGGCGGGTTCGCATGAGCGCTTCCTCGTTCTCGAAGTGTTTGGACGGTACGCAGGCTTTACGGCCATGCTGCCGACGATGGCAGGAGCCGCTAACCGCTGCGTCATTCCGGAGCACCAATTCGACATCGAGCAGCTGACCGAACTGATGGTGGCTGACCGCCGTCAGAACTCAAGCCGGTATTCGGTTGTCCTGGTTTCGGAAGGCGCGATGTTCAAGGGCGGCGATATGATCTTCACCGAGCAGACCACGGATGCGTACGGCCACAAGAAGCTCGGCGGCATCGGTGACCTCGTGGCCGCGAAACTCAAGGAACTTTCGCCGAAATACAACAACGGCAGGACCGTGGAGTGTATCACTCAGAAGCTAGGTTACCTGGTGCGTGGCGGCGATCCGGATGCCCTCGACTCGATCGTCCCGATGGCCTATGGGAACCTGGCGCTTGACCTGGTGTTGAGCAAGATACACGGCCGCGTGGTGGTGTTGAAGAATGGCCGGTATGACAACCTGCCGATTGAAACTGTCACGGCCTCCAAGAAGTTGGTCAACGTCAGGGAACACTACAATACCGAGCGCTTGCGACCGCATTACAAGAGCTTCGAAATGAAGCCGCTCTTCATCATGACGAGTGACCTCGTATAGCGCGGAATCGCGGCGCAAACCCTGAGCAAACAGCCCAGGAGTTATATGCAAGCGAGGCTTGACGATCCCACAGATCGGTCCTGCCTCGCGTTGCTTTCTGCTCCTACACTATTCTGTCCGATTCCGCAAAGCGACTCCGGTTAACATGGGCACGAGCTGTCATGACTGATCGAAAAATTCTATCTCCCGAAATTCTGGGCCATATCGCCCAGACACTCAACATCCCCATGCGCGGCATGCTGGCGGTCATCGAGCTGCTTGATGACGGCGGCACAGTTCCATTTATCGCGCGTTATCGCAAGGAGGCGACCGGAAATGTCGACGAAGTACAGGTTCGCGACATCGAGGAAAAGCTAGGCTACTTCCGAGACCTGGTTGCGCGACGCGAGACGATTCTTGCGTCCATCGGCGAGCAAGGGAAGCTTACGGACGAACTTAAGGCGCGTATCGATGCCACGTTCGACAAGAGCGAACTGGAAGACCTCTATCTGCCGTATCGTCCCAAGCGACGTACCAAAGCGACAATAGCGCGCGAGAAGGGCCTGGAGCCTCTCGCTCTTTATCTGTGGGCGCAGCAGCCAACGACCGACCCGCTGGAGACTTTTGCCGCGAGCTTCGTTAACGCGGAGAAGGCGGTCAACAGCATTGAAGAGGCTTTCGAAGGCGCAAGGCACATTGTTGCCGAAATGATCAGCGAGGACGCCGATATTCGTAAGGCCCTGCGCCAGATCATGTTCGAGGAGGGTGCGGTCGTCAGCCACAAGGCGACGGATGCCGTCGACGAGCAGGAAAAATTCAAGATGTATTACGAATATCGCGAGCCGGTGAAGACGATTCCGTCGCACCGGATGCTTGCGATCCGGCGCGGTGAGGGCGAAAACGTTCTCTACTTCGGCATCGAACTCGAGCCATTGCGAGCACTTTCCGCGTTGCGCGCGCGAATTGTGCGCACTCCCGGCGACTGGACACCGCACCTCGAAGCCGCCATCGAAGATTCATGGCAACGCCTGCTGAACTCCTCTGTCCAGGGAGAAATCCGGCTCGAACTGAAGAAGCGTTCGGACACAGACGCCATCGGGGTTTTCCGTGAGAATCTTCACCACCTGCTGCTGGCGCCTCCAGCGGGGCCAATCTCTGTCTTAGGTATAGATCCCGGCATGAGAACCGGCTGCAAGATCGCCGTGGTGGATGAGACAGGGAAGTTTCTTGCGCACGACGTTATCTACCTGCACCGGTCCAAGGCGGAAGCGGCGGGCGCGGCAAAGACCTTGGAGTCCCTGCTGCGGCAGCACAACGTCCGCGCCATCGCAATCGGCAACGGCACGGCTTCGCGTGAAACGGATGTCTTCGTCCGCGATTTCCTGCGCGATCAACGGCTCGACGGCATTTTCTCGGTGACGGTGAGCGAATCTGGAGCGAGCGTGTACTCGGCTTCCGATGTTGCGCGGCAGGAATTTCCGGATCTCGACCTGACGGTTCGCGGCGCGATTTCAATCGCGCGCCGCTTGCAGGACCCGCTTTCTGAACTCGTCAAGGTTGATCCCAAGTCAATCGGTGTCGGCCAGTATCAGCACGATGTGGACCAGCGCCAGTTGCACCAGTCTCTTGAAACGGTGATCGAGAGTTGTGTCAACCGTGTTGGCGTTGATCTGAACACCTCCTCGTGGACGCTGCTTCGTTATGTCGCTGGCGTGACGGAACGGACGGCCATCAACATCGTCAAGTACCGCGACGGAAACGGGCGTTTTCGCTCTCGCGTGCAGTTGAAAGAAGTACCTGGAATCGGTCCGAAGACGTTCGAACAAGCTGCGGGCTTCCTGCGCATACGCAATGGCGACAACCCGCTCGACATCACGGCCGTACACCCGGAGTCCTACCAGGTGGTGGAGCAGATTGCCGAGTCTCTGAAGGTTCCTATCGAGGACCTGGTAAAGAACCCGCACCTGCTCGATCAACTGGATCGCAGCGGGCTCTCCGCCGGAAGCTATACATTGAACGACATCATTGAAGAACTGCGCAAGCCGGGGCGCGACCCGCGCGACAAGTTTGTGGCGCCGAGCTTCAATGAGCAGGTTCGAGAAATTTCCGATGTGCAGTCGGACATGGTGCTGGAAGGCGTGGTGACCAATGTCACCAAGTTCGGCGCCTTCGTGGACATCGGCGTCCACCAGGATGGCCTGGTTCACATCAGCGAGCTTTCAAACCGCTACATTAAGGATCCTTCGGAGGCGGTGAAGGCCGGCCAGATCGTGAAGGTGAAAGTGCTCAGCGCGGATACGAAAACGAAGCGGATTGCGCTCTCAATCAAGGCTTTGCAAGGTACTCCGCAGCGGGTTCCGCAGAAGCCTCCGGAAAGACCGAAGGCTTCGCTCGACGACAAACTAGCCGCGCTGTCGTCGAAGTGGAAGGTGCGCTGAGACTGTAGGCTCTAGCCGAATCATGCTGGTATCTTACAGGCTGCTGAAACCTCGAAGCCGGTTCCAAAGCGTCCAAAGAGCAAGGTGGTCCTGAGCGCTGCGAAGGATCTGCTGTTAGCGATACAGCAGATCCCTTGGTCACGCTAGCGTTTTTGGGATAGCAGACTGTGAATTCAGAAGTAGAATGTGCTTAGTGTCCCGGTTGGAGACTTGGAGCAGGAGGGTCGTTCATGGCCGCAACATCCAGCAAAGACGCTCCGGCGCGCGCAACGAGTACACAGATCACGGAGTTCCTAAATCAGCGTCGTTTCGCTGCCGTGGGCCTATCCAGAGACCCGAAGGATTTCACTCGAACACTGGTGCGCGAGTTCGAGACCAGGGGCTATGAAGCGGTGCCAGTCAATCCCGCCGTCAGAGAACTTGGCGGGCATGAGTGCTTCGCACGAGTACAGGAGATAAGGCCCGCAGTCAAAGCTGCCCTGGTGCTGACGTCCCCGGCCGCGACCGAACAGGTTGTGGCGGATTGCATTGCGGCTGGCGTGACTCACATCTGGATGTACCGTGGTGGTGGAGTTGGAGCGGTACACCCAGCCGCGGTTGCACTCTGTAGTGAGCGCGGCATCAGCGTTATTGCCGGCGAGTGCCCGTTGATGTTCTTGCCAAACACCGCTTTTCCGCACATAGTCCATGGACTAATCAGGAAGATCGTCGGAACGTATCCGCGTTAGGAACTGAATGGCTGCGACTGGCGTGTGCTCTCGACGCGTGGCGACGCTTGGATCGCCGCTTGTCATTGTGAAGGCCAGGCACCCAGCAGTCGCCGGACCGCGACAATTTCGCCCAGGTGGTACGCGGTGTGATCGATGATCACGAATGCTTCGCGTAGAAGAGTTTGACCGTCGCCCCAGGGGAAGGGCGTGAACAGATCCCCTTTTTCCACGAGTTGAATGAACTGCTCGCGGTCCGCAATTACCTGTTGGACGGACTCCTCCCAGGCACTGTCGTTCGGTGGCGCAACCGATTCCGGCCAGTAACTTTGAGGCCAGTTTGGCGTTACATAGCCGCCATCCACATTTCTGCTGAATCTCAGAATATCTTCCTGGGTTATGCGAATATGCCCGAGCAGTTGCCATGCTGAGTACGGAAGTCCTTTGGGCACAGTCCCACGCAACTTAGGTGGAAAGCCCGCAATCACCTCTTCAAAGCTGAGATGTGCATTGCCGCTTCTGAGTTGAAAAGCTATCTCCTTACGAATCGGGTCTATGTCAGCTGACATAAGTCCTCCACCGCAGTCGAAGCGCCTGACGTTGACACTGAGATGTCTGGGCCTGACCGTCGGGTTTTGACCAGGCACGGTAATCTTCCTTGTCGAGCAGGTGACGCAAATCGGATGGCTTGCCTCTAAACGAGAGACGTTGGAGGCAGCCATCGAGATAAATGCCGAATCGGTGCGCCGACATTATGACCAGATGGCCTGGGTCTATCGCCTGTTCTGGGGTGATCACATTCACCACGGTTTGTTCGCCGATGGAGCTATGACGGCCTCGGCGGCGCAGCTTCGGTTACTCGACTTCTGTTCGCAGATTCTCGAGCTGAAGCCTGGAGGCGGAACTGCGCTGGACGTGGGCTGTGGACACGGCGGCACCTGCCTATATTTGGCGTCGAGGTTCGGATACCAAGTGACTGGCTTCACCCTGAGTCCAAAGCAGGCGCACTTCGCACGCCGGAAGATCACGAATGCTGGTGCGCAATCTGTCGTCGAAATCCGAGTCGCCGATGCGGAACGAACCGACTGCGGCATTGAAACCTGCGACCTGGTTTGGGTCATGGAATCCTCAGAGCACTTCTCTGACAAGGCCGGATTCTTCACTAGAGTCGGGCGGTGTCTGCGACCGGGAGGCCGACTTCTGGTCGCGGCCTGGACCGGTTCCATGTGTAGCCTGCGCGTGCGTGCGGTCGCCAAAAACTTTGTATGTCCTTCCTTGCTGACGAGCCAGGATTACAACTCGCTTATTACCGAGGCTGGCCTTGTGCCAACGCGCTCCGTGGACTTGAGCGCCGGCGTCGCTCGGACCTGGGATGTTTGCCGAAGGCGCGCGCAGGCGTTTCGCTTCCTGCTGCCGTTCCTGCCAAGCGAGGTCAACCACTTCTCGTGCGCAATCCCTGTCATTCAAGAAGCGTACGCGTCCGGAGAACTGACGTACTCGATCATAGCGGCGCAACGTCGGGAGCCGTAACAACAACATTAGCCGCACACAATGTAGAGAATACGTGCTTCGTTCGCGTTAGCACCGAGTTATAGGTACTCTGCTGGAGTAGAATTCCCACGTGAGCCACGGGTGTTTTCGTGATTCTGCTTTGTGATGCCGGGCGGGTTTGCCCAGTCCGGCCAGAGGGGGAGGGAATGAAGAAATTTGCCGTCCTGATGCTGGCGCTCGCTGTTTTGTGCCTGTACGCCGCAGCACAGGACTCGCCTGCTGCACCGCAGGAGAAGAAGGTATTCTCCTACGCATACTCTATCGATGACCTGCCGAATGGCATGAGGGTCATCACGGTCCCGACCGATAGTCCTAACCTTGTCGCACTTTACATGGTCGTTAAAACCGGTTCGCGCAACGAAGTGGAACCCGGCAAAAGCGGATTCGCGCACCTCTTTGAGCACCTCATGTTCCGCGGCAGCAAGAAATACACGCCCGAGCAGGCCGAGGAAGTGCTGCGGCGAGCCGGTGCGTCCAGCAATGCGTATACCACCGACGACCGTACGGTGTACCACGCCGTGTTCTCGAAGGAGGACCTGGACAGGATGATGGATGTCCAGGCTAATGCCTTCCAGCACCTGCAGTACTCGCGCGATGCTTACAAGACGGAAACCGGCGCGGTATTGGGCGAATACAACAAGAACTCGGCGAATCCGATTAGCAAGCTCTACGAAGTGCTGCGTGAGACTGCGTACACGAAGCACACGTATTCGCATACTACGATGGGCTACATCAAAGACATCGAAGACATGCCGAATCTGTACGACTACAGCCTGGAGTTTTACAACCGCTACTACCGTCCGGAATACGTGACGATGCTTGCCGTGGGCGATGTGCAGCGCGATCAGGTGCTGGCGCTCGCCAAGAAACACTATGGCGACTGGAAGCGTGGAAGCTACGTCGCGCAGATACCTGCCGAGCCTCCGCAAACGTCGCCACAGGTTCGGCACGTAGACTGGCCGACTCCGACGCTCCCCTGGGTCGTCGTCGCGTATCGCGGAGCGGCTTACTCCGACTCGGACAAGCAGGCCGCCGCGCTCGATCTGCTGGCGAATCTCGCGTTCGGGCAGAACTCGGACCTTTACCAGAAGCTCGTGCTGAAGGAACAGAAGGTCGCCACGATGGATGGCGGGCAGGATATGCGCGTCGATCCCGAGCTGTTTGCCGTAATGGCGCGCGTCAAAGACGTGAAAGATGTGAACTACGTGCGCGATCAGATTCTCGCGACCTACAAGCAGTTTGCCGAGACGCTGGTCCCGGCGGATAGGCTGGCGGCCACTCGCTCGCGCATGCGCTATGATTTTGCGCTATCGATGGACAGCTCTTCTGCAATCGCCGGTGCGCTGGCTCCTTATATTGCGCTCCGCAGTACGCCGGAGACGATCAATCGGCGTTATGCGCTTTACGAGCAGGTGAGCCCGGAAGACATTCGCGAAGCGGCTCGCAAGTTCTTCACCGAGCACAACCAGACGGTGGTTACGCTGAGCACGAAAGCGAACTCGTCAGAAAAAGGAGGCCTGTAATGAGCATTCGCTACTGCATCGCTCTACTACTTGCAGGTTGCTTGACGGCGTTTGCCGCCGATGCTGCCCCTAAGCCCAAACCTGCGCCAGGCCCCGCGACAGTGCTGTTGCCGACGCGTTCGCCGCTGATCACGTTCAGGCTTTTGTTCAACACGGGATCTGCGTCAGACCCGCAGGGCAAGGAAGGGTTGGCATCGCTCACGGCTGCCATGCTCTCCGATGCCGGTTCGCGCACCATGACCTACGCGCAGATCAACGAGGCCATGTACCCCATGGCAACGTCGTTCAACTCGCAAGTCGACAAGGAGATGAGCGTTTTTGTCGGCACCACGCACAGTGACAATCTCGAAAGGTACTACACCATCATCCGCGACATGGTGCTCGATCCGGGCTTCCGTGAAGACGACTTTCAGCGCGTCAAGACCGACGCTGTCAATTTCCTGAAAGTGACGCTTCGCTCCAGCAACGACGAAGAGCTCGGCAAAGAAGTGTTGTACACGATGATCTATCCGCCAACGCATCCTTACGGACACGTCAACGCGGGCCGCGTGAGCACACTGGAGAAGTTGACTCTCGACGACGTGCGGAACTTCTACAAGCAGCACTACACACAAGCGGCACTGGTCGTAGGACTTGCGGGGGCATACCCGAAAGGGTTCGAGCAGCGCGTGGTCGCCGATTTCCGCAAACTACCCGCCGGCAAAGCGCAGAAAGTGAACGCTGCCGCGCCTGCGCAGAAACCTGGCATGCAGATCCAGATCGTGCAACGGCAGACGCGTTCGACGGCCATTTCGCTCGGGTTCCCAATCGACCAGGTGAGGGGCCAGAAGGACTGGCCTGCACTCGCCGTGGTCGCAAGTTACCTGGGGCAGCATCGTTCTTCCAGCAGCTACCTGTATCAGCAACTTCGAGAACTACGTGGACTGAACTACGGCGACTATGCGTATGTCGAATACTTCCCGCAGGGAATGTATCGATTTGAACCCGCGCCGAACCTCGGACGCCGCAGCCAAATCTTCCAGATATGGATACGTCCGGTCGATCCGAAGAACGGTTTATTTACCCTGAGAGCCGCGCTTTACGAGTACGACAAGTTGGTAAAGAACGGCATGTCGAAGGAGACGTTTGAAAGCACGCGGGAGTTTCTGGGCAAGTACGCAAACGTGTTAACGCAAACGCAGGACGCGCAACTCGGCTACGCGCTGGACAGTAATTTCTACGGCACACCCGAGTTCCCGCAGTACATGCGCGAACAACTATCGCGCCTTACCCTGGAAGACGTGAACCGCGCCATCAAGAAGTACCTGAAATCAGACGCTATGCGCATTGCCATCGTCACGGAAGACGCCGAAGGGCTGCGGAAGGGAATTCTGTCGAACCTGCCTTCGCCGGTTACCTACACTTCTCCGAAGCCGCAGAGTGTGCTGGAGGAAGACAAGACGATCCAGGCCTATACGATTCCGGCGAAAGACGCCGACGTGAAGGTCGTTCCTGCCGAGCAAGTGTTCGAGTAATTGCAGTCGTGGCACAAGGCCCGGCCTCTACGGTCGGGCCTTTTTTGATGGTCGTAACACAGAGACAATCTGCTGCTGGTATTTACGCTCTGTTCGTACGACAATCTTGCACCAACGCCGTTCGGCCGCTGCTGATATCTTGACTCGCCTCGGTTGTGGCAATTGCAACTGACGAACAGAAAAAGAGGCACCACATGAAGATGGTCTCGAAGATTCTCATCTCCTCACTAGCAATCGTAGGGCTGGTCACTCCGAGCGTGGCTCAGGAGAAGACGTCCGATGCCGCCGCGAAGTTTCGCACCCAGACGAACCTCGTGCTGGTCCCGGTGCAAGTGAGGAGCAAGGGCCAACACGTGGCGGGCTTGAGCAAAGAGAAATTCACTCTGTTGCAGGATGGCAAGGAGCAGAAGATCGCTGTGTTCGAAGAGATTCGTACTACGACGCAGCGTCTGCGGCGTATTCCTGTTGGCCCGAAGGAATTCACGAACCAGCTTCAGGGCAGTGCCGAGACCGCGCGCTACACCGTCATTGCCATCGATCGCATCAACACCGGCACGATGGACATGAACCGCGTGCACGAAGGCCTGATGAAGTTTCTCTCTCAGGCTGCCGACAATGGCGAACCGATCCGCCTGGTAGCAATCGAATTGCAGGGTGTCCGCACGATCCAGGATTTCACAACTGACCCGAAAGCTGTGGCGGCTGCGTTGCAGAACTCTCATGCACCCTCCGGGCAGTCTCTCCACGGCGATGCCGACATGGGCACGTCTCGCGAGATGCGCACTTTAGTGGAGAATGTTGAGGTTGGCAACAGCGATGATGTTGCAGCAAGATTGCAGACTTTCCTGCAGCAGATCGAGGATGTCGAGAACGGCCAGGTAGCAATGCTGGCCTTCCAGCAGCGTTCTGCGCGAATCAATTCGCTCGAAGCCCTTCAGCAGGTTGCACTTTCGCTCTCAGGATTGCCGGGGCGCAAATCGGTAGTGTGGGTCAGTTCCGGGTACCCGTTCTCTTCAATTGGTCGTGAAGGCCGTCCGTTTGACTTAGGTCAGGTATCGGAAGCAAATTCACTCGACGCCTACACAACACATCTACTCAACTCCGCGAATATCGCGCTGTATCCAGTAGATGCACGTGGCACGGTGAACACAGCTTTCCAGGCTATGGATCCGAGCCAGAAGTACTCGCCAAGTTACGCGCAGAAGCAACACTTGCAGTTTGAAAATCAGGATGTGATTACGACATTCAATCGTCTCGCGGGGTCCACAGGCGGCAAAGCCTGCACCGAACGTACGGACCTGTCTGGATGCTTCCAGGACGCGATGGACGATTCGCGCGACTACTACATGCTCGGCTTCTATCTGGATGGAGCCAACACGAAGGATGGCTGGCACAAGCTACAGGCGAAAGTGAGCGAGAAGGGCACATCGGTACGTGGACGGGATGGTTTTCTTTATCCCATTCCTGACCCCGGCCAGACACGCGGCCGCGACATTACGCTGGCTGTCAGCTCGCTTCTTTCGGACTCAGGCATCCCGTTCCGCGGTCAGTGGACGACAACGCAACCTTCAGGCGATAAACGAGCCGCTCGTTTCGAGATCAACGTTGACCCGAGTGCAAACGTTATAGACATCCAGCAGAAAAAGTTGAATTTGGAATTTGCGGGTATTGCGCGCGCCAGGGATGGCAGTGTCGCAGCCCAGTTTGCGCAGAAGGTCGACCGTACCATGACCCCTGAAGCAGCCGCGACTATCCAGAAGACTGGCATCAATTACAAGAACGTGATGGTGCTTGCGCCGGGAGAGTACCTGGTTCGCTTCGTGGTTCGCGACAACAACACAGGGCGAATGGGCACAGCCAACTCGCTGGTTAAAGTGGAATGATCGGATTCTATCGGCGGCGGCAGCGGGCTATGGAGTTTCGAGGCCGAGGCAGAACGCGACGATCGTTGTTCCGCTCAAACCTGTAGCCTTCTCGACCCGCTTTAGCAGAGTGGGCTCGAGGTCGTTCGGGTCGACTTCCATTTCGCACGCGGCAATCTCCTCGGCGCTCGCCCCCTGAAAGCACAACTCGCAGACGCCCAATCCGCCCTCGCCTCCAGAGCGTACGGGCGGTCCAAATACGCGGCAAGTCATTGGGCGCGCCTCGTACAGGTCGCACGTGCCTGTTTCTGAATCTAGCACGGGACACGGTTCGTCATTCGCAAAGTCCGCGAACCTTTCCTGCGAATCCTCGTCCCCCGCCAAAACGCCGGTTTGGGGGTTGCCGGGGAAGGCCTTCGAAAGCCGGCTCACCGCTGCTTTAGCCCGCAAGCGGACACGCGCGGCGCGTTCCGGATCACGCTTCGTGAGGTCGGCAAGACCTTGCCGCAAGCGGACAGCGTCGAGTTGGTTGATCGCAAAAGCTCCAATGCAGCACTGAGTGCACCCCGGACGGCACACCAACCACGAACGGCTTCTACGCGCGGCGTCGGCCAGAGCGGAGTCTACGATTTGAACAAGGGCTCGATCCTGCGACACCAGCTCGGGGGACAACGGCATGGGTAGAGGATAGCGCAGATCGCCGTCTCAGGGTTCAATCGTACTGTGCTTCAAAACCCGGAGAACCTCGGCGCGATCGAGTACATGAGCATGCGGCCAAGGAGAACGCCGAGCATCGCAAACGGTAATGCGGCGAACCTGAGGGCAATTGCAGGCAGATCAGGCGCACCCGCAACAGGCCAGAGCATCAGAGCGATGACACCGGGCATGACTCCCGCGAAACCAATGTACAGCACCAGCCACAGGTACTCCCGCGAATTCAGCAGCGGTCGTGGCGCTTCGATATCTGCCGAAGCACTCTGCTCTGCCCGCAGCCGAGATGAGTGTTTGAGCATCCAGAATGCCGACAGCAACAGCAAGGCGCTGCCCGCAACTGTCGCGTTCACGAAAGTACGCAGTAGCGTTGCTTCTGCCGCTCCGGCAACCAACGCAGCAGAAGGCAACCCACCCAGCAGCAATGTCGTTCCGAGAAACGAAGCCGGCAGCCAGCCTGAATTCCATATCGGCCGCGTCGGAAGCATGTAGATCATGGCACTTGAAACAACAGCACCTAGACCGAGTGTGGCGGTAACGATGCCCCCTGCGAGTCTCGGTTGGGTTGCACCAGTGAACCAGAGCCCGCTATAGATCAATGCTGAACAAGCGAAGAATGTGCTCAGCAATACCTCCACGCTGAGCTTTGAGCGCCGCAGATTAAGCAGGGCACGGCCGGCGAGAAGTGGCCGTCCCAGGTGCAGCAATGAGGCCAACATCCCCAATGCAACGATGGGGAAAATTGCGACTGCCAATGGGCGCAACTGGGCTACCTCCGACGGACTCGCTTTCCAGTCCACCAGCATTGCCGCGATCGAGAGTCCACAGGCGAACTGCAGCGCGACAGTAAAGACGACCAGCGGCCATTCCTTCTTGCTCGCGTGACTAGTCATCCGCCGCCTCCGCTCTGACCTTGTAGCGGCACGATGGTCTCGTCAGTTCAGGAGAAGGCAGCGCCCGTATTCTGATCGTCGCGCCGGGCCGGGTTGCGATCTCCGCCAACTCACCAATCTCTATCGCACGCATCGGGCAGGATATGACACATACAGGACTGTTTCCGCTGTCGATCTCGTCCACGCACAGATTACATTTTCGAACTCTGCCCTCGCTGGCATCGAATTGCGGAGCGCCGTAGGGACACACCCACGTACAGTAGCGGCAACCGATGCAGCGCGCAGGATCGTGCACCACGATGCCGTCACCTGGACGCTTGGTGTACGCCGCGGCGGGGCAGTGTTTGACACACAGCGGGTCTTCGCAGTGGTTGCACGACATTGAGATGTTGTACGCAAACACTTTGGGAAACTCGCCGCCCTCGAAGGTCCGCACCTTTCGGATTCTCCGGCCGACCGGGGCATCGTTGAAATCCTTGCAGGCGACCTCGCAGGTCTTGCAATTGATGCACTTCGTGGAATCAACGTAGAACCCGATTTGTCTGCGAACTTCCATGTCCACTAAGCCTTCTGAACTTCGACCAGGATGGTGTGCTGGGCATTGCCGTGCGCCAGCGGCGTTGACTTTTGGCTGGTCAGGACGTTGATGCATCCTCGCTGGCACACGCCATTCTTGTCCGGTGCGTACCACGCTCCTTGAGGAATGGAGACGACTCCCGGACGGATTCTTCGACTTACCTGGGCGCGGATGACAAGAGCTCCGCGATCATTGAAGACCTTCACCTTGTCGCCGCTGACGATGCGCCGCGTTGCTGCGTCCCGGATGCTAATCCACATTCGTTGCGGTTCCGCTCTTCCATCCACGCGCTCTCGTCGTAGGTCGAGTGGGTTCGCCTCTTGGTGTGCGGGCCGATGCATTGCAGAGGGTATTTGCCGGCCAGATCATCCTGCGGTCCGTCCCACGCTGGAATGTACTTGGGAATGCCGGGAACCGCAGAGTTGTTCATGTCGTACAGCGTCTTGCTGAAGATCTCAACTTTTCCGGAAGGCGTCTGGAACGGATACTTGTCGGGGTGCTGAACCTCTTTTTCGAACGCGACATATTCCTCAGGGGGTTTGCGATACACGCCCCTCCGGCTCAGTTCCTCATACGATGGAAACTCCGGGTCGGCGATTCTGACTTCGGCGATGATCTGTTTGAGCCAGTCTTCCTCTGTTTTGCCTTCCGTGAATTGCTGGCCGACTCCCAGACGTTCCGCGACCCGGCTAAGCCACCAGTAATCGTGCTTGCACTCGAAGGGCGGTTCGACAACCTTGTTTCCAAAGACGATGTACTTTTCGCCGGACCATGGAAATCCAATGTCGCAGCGCTCGAGCGAATTGTCGGAGGGCAGCAGGATGTCGGCGAACTTCGCGCTCGGGGTCATGAAGTGGTCTGACACCACGATGCACTCGAGCAGGCTTTCGTCTTTGAGGATCTCGGCCGTGCGATTGATGTCGGCGTGCTGGTTGAGCAGCGTGTTACTGGCCAGGTTGAATATGAATTTGATGTTGCTTTGAAGCGGGCCATTTTTCAGGCCATCTTCTTCGGTCATCTCGGTACCGCGCACCACGGCATCAGTCCAACGGAAGACCGGGATCGTGGCTTTCACCGGATTGGTGCCGGTGGGAAGACTTCCGATGGGAAGTGCAAGGCTCGTGCCACCTTCGCCGCCTCCCCAACCTCCACCGAGTATGCCGAGATTGCCGGTCATGCAGGCCAGCGCGATTCCTGCGCGCACGGATTCCTCGCCGTGAGCATGGCGTTGCGGTCCCAGTCCTTGCAGCAACTGCGCTGGCTTCATGGAGGCGTATTCGCGCGCGAGCTTGCGAATCGTGTCGGCATCGACACCGGTAATCGGAGCAGCCCACTCCGGCGTCTTTGGTGTGCCATCGCATAAGCCGAGGACGTAACTCGTGAAAGACTGCCCCGGAGGCACGCCCTCCGGCATGTGCTCCTCATCGAAACCGATGCAGTACTTGTCGAGGAACTGTTGATCGAACAGTTTCTCAGCGATCAATACATGTGCCATTGCGATGAAGAGTGCCGCATCCGTGGTCGGCTTCAGCGGCACCCACTCATCGGCGAATGTGGCCGCAGTTTCCGTCAGGCGGGGATCGATGACCACGATCTTTGCGCCTGCTTCTTTCGCGCGCGCGAGATAGTAGTTGGAATTCGTCTCGAAGACCGTGTCCGCCGGGTTGAAGCCGTTCAGGATAATCAGTTTCGAGTGGTGCAGTGTTTGATAAGAATTGGTGTCGCGACGACCTGTGATGAACGGCGCGGTGTACTCCAGGCAGGCGGCGCTGTAATTGTTGTAGTAGCCAAGATAGCCGCCCAACAAATTCATGAGACGCTGTGCGCTCTCGCGACCTCGAACAGCGCCACAATCACCAGTTCCGTACTGTATGTAAACGGAATGCGGGCCGTGCAGGTCGAGCACGCGTCTCAGTCGAGTGGCGATTGTGGTGATGGCCTCATCCCACGAAATTCGCTGAAACTTTCCCTCGCCGCGGGGCCCAATGCGCTTCATGGGGTAGCGCAACCGATTCGGGTCATAAAGGCGGTTTCGCAGGCTGCGGCCCTTCAGGCATGAACGAAGTTGCGGGCTCTCGGGTACGTCGGGTGAGTCGTCCGTCGTGATGCGAAGTACGACGCCGTCTTTGACGTGCGCCTTCAACAGGCAGCGCCCGCCGCAGTTGTTGTTGCACAAGACGGGGACGACCTCAATGCCGTCGCCTGCTTTGCGCTCGGTCTGTAACGGGGAACTCGTTGTCTTCATTCGCGAAGACAAATTCTAGCTGCACCCGCAGTTCGTTCGGTGTTCCGATATCACTTGTTGCAGTGACAGTGTCTCTTCAACTGCTTGGAAACGAAAAAAGGAGGACAGCGAAGCTGTCCTCCCCTTCAACTTGCTTACGTTTTAGTAGGAGATGCCGATGGCGTGCGGCACGTTGATGCGACCTTTGCCATAGTATGGGTCGGTACCGGGTTGGCCGAGATCATCGGCAGACTGCAACAGGCGCGCCTTCACTTCCGAGGGCTTGTCCTTGCCGATGTCTTCGACGAGTAGAGCAGCAAGCCCAGAGACGAGAGGAGAGGCCATCGAAGTCCCCATCGAGCCAATCACATATGTGCCAGTCCGGCAGACGGGAAGGTAGACGGAGGTTTGCGAGCAGCCCTGATATACGTAACCGCCGGTGTTGCCACCTGGAGCGGCGATGTCGATTGCCGATCGGCCGAAGTTCGTGTAGTACGCGGCCGCGTCGACGTTGACCCATGGACCATTGGTGCCGGCAGACGATGTTGGACCTGTAGCCGCCACGCAGACAACATGCGGCGAACTGCAGTATGTGGAGTAGTAGTTACCATTGTGATCGAGGTCGCTCGCCTCATTGCCGGCGGAGACGACAATCAGCATGCCCTTACGATATGCATAGGCAAAAACAGAATTGATCAGGCTGACGTATGGGCCGGCGGCTACCTTACTGAAACCTCCGCCAAGGCTCATGTTTGCGACGTCGGCATCGTGATCGGCCGCCCAGAGGATACCGTTCAGCACTGCCGAGAGCAAACCGCTCGCACTACCCGTTGAGGGCTTATAAGCAAGCACCTTCACGCCGATCAGGGTCACTTTGGAAGTGACACCCGCCGCGACAGCAGCCTTGCTCGCCACGGTGTGGGCAACATGCGTGCCGTGAAAATAGATGTCGGTGACGGGATTCTTTCCGGGGAAGGTCGCGGCGACAACTGCGTCCTCAGCGGGCTGGAACGATACCGAGCGGCTGAGATCGATCAGGCCGTTTAGGTCCGGATAGGTGTAATCGATGCCGCTATCAATGATCGCGACGGTGACGTTGGGCGAGCCGAGGCGTCCGGCCGCCCAGGCATACGGCGTGCCGATCGCGCGCATATGCCACTGACGGGGGTAGAAGAAGGCGGTCGCAGGGTTGGACACACTCGTCGGTGTAGAGTCCGCCTGAGTGGTTTCGCCGGTTGAAGCGTCGAGTGTGAACTCGGCATCCGTGTTCACCTCTGAGACGCCGAAGCTGCCGCGGAGAGTCGCTGCTGCTTCGGGACTTAGTCCCTCAACGACGGCGAGCAATGGATGTTGGGTTACGACTGTGCCGCCAAGCGCATTCACACGAGCAGCGAAGTTCGTTGGAATTCCGTTTGCAAACCTGACAATATGTTGTGCGCTGAATGCGCTAAGCGAAAGCACCAGGACTACGGCAAGAAGAAGAGAAAGCCTTTTCATGGTCGCCTGATCCTTGACTGCTGAAGTAGTTAAGCGGAACTCCGCATTCGGCAGCCTGGCTGTCTCTCAGGGAGAGGGAGAGACCCGCGGCTTTGCGTCCCCACCTGCAGGTGGTTTGCCTTTTCGTGCGGTTGAGCGGTGGGGATTGTGAAGCAAGGATCTACTTACGTCAATGCAGTTACTGATGTGAAAACAGGTTATGGATCAGTTATCTCACGCCAGCATCGACTCACTTCAACTGAAATCCTTAGGATTTCGCACTATACTGTTCGCAGACGGGCACCTTCTCCTAACCCATAGAAGGTAAGCAGCTTCAATCTGAATACATTGCATCACGTAAGACTCCGGCTTCATCAACATGCGCACGTGGGGTGCGTTCTGTCTGTTACTGTTCACGTATAGAAAGAGTGTGGGGGAGAAGTGGATGCGCATTCGTGACGTAAACGACTTCGGGTATTTGCCTTTGGTTGCGATAATCGCGACCGCCTTGCTGTTGGGCGGATGCGCGCAGAAGGGCACGACGGAGGCGAAAGCCGCGCCGCCAGCAAGTCCAGCTAAAGTGCTGGAAGCCAAGGCGCAACGCGTTCCGGAATACACCGAGTACATAGGCACGATGAAGTCTCGAAATTCGTCGGTTCTACAGCCGGAGGTCGAAGGACAGATCACGGAGATATTGGTCAGCGCTGGCGATGAGGTGCGCGCGGGACAGCCACTGCTTGAGATTGATCCCCGCAAACAGCAGGCAACCGTTCATTCGCAGGAAGCGACGCGGCGGTCAAAGTTGGCCGCGCTGGCGTTCAACCACGATGAACTTGAGCGAAGGAAAAAACTCCATGCCGCTGGCGTGATCAGCCGCCAGGAGCTCGACCAGGCGCAGACTGCGTACGAAGCCTCCGTGGCCGACGTCGATGCGCTCGGAGCTACGGTGCGTGAGCAGCGGGTTCAGCTACGCTATTTCACCGTCAAGGCACCCGCCTCTGGAACAATCGGCGATATTCCGGTGCGCGTTGGCGATCGTGTGACGAATTCGACACTGCTGACGACGCTCGACAAGGGCGGCGAACTTGAACTCTACGTCTCGATCCCGTCCGAGAACTCGTCGAAGGTCCGAGTTGGCACTCCTGTCGATATCGTGGACGATGCCGGTGCATCGGTCGTTCGCAGCAAGGTAACGTTCGTCTCTCCCCGCGTGGACCCGCAAACGCAGTTGCTTCTCCTGAAAGCCCAGGTGCCGAACGCGAAGCGTTTGTTCCGCAACAACCAGGTTGTACACGTGCGGGTAGTTTGGAGCGAACTCGAGCGCCCGGTGATTCCTGTCACGGCCATCTCCCTGCTTAACGGACAGACATTCGCATTCGTAGCGGAAAAGCAGGGTGATCAGTTCTTCGCCCGGCAGAGGGCGATCCGTGTCGGCGATATCGTCGGCAACGATTTCGTGGTTCTGGACGGAATAAAGTCCGGCGACAAAGTAATCATTAGCGGGACGCAGATGCTGCAAGACGGCATGGCTGTCGTGCCACAAGCCTGAGCGAGATATAAAACCAATGTTCGTAAATTTCTTTATACGACGCCCGGTATTTGCCACCGTTTGTTCGCTCCTCATCATTCTCGCCGGAGCGCTGGCGATCCCGACTTTGCCAATTGCGCAGTTCCCGGTGCTCGCACCGCCGCAGGTGTCGGTGAACGCCTTCTACACGGGCGCGAATTCGCGGGCCGTCGAAACCAGCGTCACTACCGTGCTCGAGCAGGTCATCAACGGCGCGGAGGGTATGGACTACCTGAGTTCAACCAGCGGCAATGATGGCTCAAGCTCGATTACTGCCACGTTCGATGTGAGCCGTAACCTGGATATCGCAGCCGTGGATGTTCAAAACAGGGCGTCAACGGCACTCGGCCGCCTTCCTGCAGAAGTGCAGACAACAGGGCTGTCGATCAACAAGAACTCCGGATCGTTTGTTCTGGCCGCCGGCTTCTATTCGGACGAGAACCGGTACGACAGCTTATTCATCAGCAACTATCTCGACGTCTACGTGAAGGACGCGCTTAAGCGGGTGAAGGGTGTCGGCGATGTACTAATCTTTGGCGAACGCAAATACGCGATGCGCCTCTGGCTGGACCCCGTCCGATTGGCCAAGCGTGACCTCACGGCACAGGACGTTGTGGATGCCCTCCGCGAGCAGAACGTACAGGTCGCGGCGGGACAAGTTGGGGAACCACCGTCCATGTCTGGACAGGCGTTCCAGATCAGCGTTCGCGCTGTCGGGCGACTGCTGGACCCGAAGCAATTTGAGGCTATCATCATCAAGCGCGCGCCGGATGGCTCGTTGATTCAGTTGCGCGACGTGGGCCGTGCCGAACTCGGCGCAGAGAGCTACGGATCGAACCTGGCGTACAACGGCCACGAGGCAATTGGCCTTGGCGTGTTGCAACTCTCTAACGCCAACGCGTTGGACGTTGATAAAGGAGTGCTTCAGGAACTCGAGCGCCTCTCACATCAGTTCCCGCCGGGACTGAAGTACCAGGTTGCATTTGACACGACGAGAGCAGTGAGCGAATCGATCAACGAGGTATTGAAGACGCTGGTCGAAGCAATCGTGATCGTCGTGCTTGTCATCTTCCTGTTCCTGCAAAGCTGGCGTAGCACGGTGATTCCGGCAATCACGATTCCGGTCTCACTGATCGGCGCATTCGCATTCGTCAAGCTATTCGGATTCTCGATCAATACGCTTACGCTGTTTGGAATCACGTTGGCTACGGGGCTGGTAGTCGATGATGCGATCGTCGTCATTGAGAACGTTGAGCGCCATATTCACGAAGGCATTCACGACGCAGCGGAAGCGTCGCGTGTTGCCATGAGCGAGGTGACCAGCGCGGTCATCGCAACTTCGATCGTGCTGATTGCTGTCTTTGTTCCGGTGGCGTTATTCCCGGGCACGACCGGAAGGATGTACCAGCAGTTCGCTCTGACAATCGCATTCTCCATCGCGCTGTCAGCATTTAATGCACTCACGCTGACGCCTGCGTTGTCGGCAATACTGCTGCGACACACGGAAAAACCACAACATGCGTTTTTTCGCGTCATCAACCGAATGATCGAACGCGGAACTCAGTCCTATGTCAACATCCTGAATCGCCTGGAGCGACGGCGTGTGTTGGTGGTGCTGGTATTCCTGGCCGGGCTTGGGGCAACTTACTGGGTCTACAGAACTGTGCCCACCAGCTTCGTTCCCGACGAGGATCAGGGCTACTTCATTACGCTGGTCCAGGCTCCTCCGGGTGCATCGCTGGATTACACGACGCGGGTCGCGACACGTGCCAGCCAGATCCTTGCAGAAAACAAGGACATCACGGGAGTCTTCTCGGTTCCGGGATATAGCTTTTCCGGTGCAGCTCCGAACCGTGCGCTGATCTTCATCAACTTGCGTGATATAGCAGAACGAAAAGGCAGGAGTCACTCTGCGCAGGCGATCATCGATTCCGTTCGCGGCCCGTTAATGGGCATTTCGGAAGCGGTCGTCGTTCCGTTCTTGCCGCCGCCAATCCAAGGTCTAGGCAATTTCGGTGGCTTCCAATTCCAACTCGAACAGCTTGGAAGCGGCACAACGGAAGAATTGGATGGGGTGCTGCAAACGTTCCTGAACAAGGCACGCCAGCGCAAGGACCTGTCAGGATTGTTCAGCAGCTTCACTGCGAACGATCCACAATTTCTGGTTGAGATCGATCGCGAGAAGGCGAAGAGCCTCGGCGTACCATTCACGCAAATCACGTCAGCACTGCAGATCTACATGGGCTCGCAGTACGTGAACGATTTCGATTTCAATAATCGTTCTTACCGCGTATATGTGCAGGCGGACAAGCAGTTTCGTGCGCAGCCTCGTGATCTGCGGCAATTCTACGTTCGTTCGGGCGACGGTCGCATGGTGCCGCTGGATAGCGTTGTTAACATTCGCGAAACGACTAATCCCAGCATCATCAGCCACTACAACCTGTTCCGCACGGCGGAGATCAATGGTAGCGCGGCACAGGGATACAGCTCAGGTCAGGCGCTCCAGGCGATGGAACAAGTAGCAAAAGAAACGCTGCCAGCCAGTTATTCGTTCGAGTGGACGGGGCTTTCGCTGGAGGAGATTCAATCGGGAGGCCAGTCAATGATTCTGTTCGGTTTGGGACTGGTCGTGGTATATCTCACACTTTCGGCGCAGTACGAAAGCTTCGTGCTGCCGTTCATTATTCTGCTGGCGGTGCCGATGGCGGTGCTGGGAGCTCTCGCAGCACAATGGATGCGGGGCCTGCAAAACGATGTTTACTGCCAGGTTGGACTCGTGATGCTAATCGGCTTGGCAAGTAAGAATGCGATTTTGATTGTGGAGTTCGCGGAGCAGCTTCAGGCCAAGGGCATGGGACTGGTCGAGTCGGCAATCGAAGCAGCCCGCCTTCGTCTGCGACCGATCTTGATGACCTCGGTTGCATTCATCCTCGGCATGCTGCCGCTGGTCTTCGCAACCGGTGCCGGTGCTGCCGGACGCCACTCGGTGGGAACGTCCGTTTTCGGCGGCATGATTCTGTCATCAATCCTCAATCTGTTCATCATTCCGGTGCTTTACGTCATGGTGCGGAGTTGGCTGCCGTTCAAGGTTCCAGCGCTCCAGGCGGCGCCCCAAACTGGAGACTAGGACGCGAAACACTCGAGAACTAAAAAGATGGGGACGCCGAACGGCGTCCCCATCTTTTTGTTAACCTTGCAGGCTGGGCGTCGCGGATGCCAGCACAACTCGGGCGTTGAACTTCACCTCTAGTCCGTCATAAACATTGCGAATCGCCGCGAGGACTTGCCGGTGAACGTCGTCGTGGCGCTCAGGGGGGATGGCCTGGAAGAGTGGTTTGAATGGAATAGTAACTTCCTGAAAGTACGCCCAGAATTCCTCGGGCGTGTCCGGCCAATTCCATGGGACGTCCTTCGTGACCTCGTCCACATGTCCGAAACCTGCTTCGCGCAGCGCTTTTGTCAGAGTTCCAGGCTCTCCGAATTTGAACATCTTCTCGCCAGAAGTGGGTACAGCAAGACCAGGCGCGGCACGGACTATGGCGCCGATTGTCACGCCGAAGTAAGGCTGCTCCAGCGGCCCCCAGGCAAGCAGGGTAACGCGGCCGTTTGGTTTGAGCACACGGCGGATCTCTCGAAGCGCGCGCGGCAAGTCCGCGAAAAACATTACGCCCAGTCGGCAGGTGACGCGGTCAAAACGCCCATCTTCGAACGGCAGTTGGTGGACGTCGGCGGGAGTGAATTCCATATTCGTAAGGCCGCGATCGCGGGCACGCTGTTCCGCCACCTTCAGCGGGTCAGGCGAGATGTCTGTTGCGACGACCCGGCCCGGCGACCCTTGGGTGCTCGATTGCTGCAGCAAGGTGGCAATCGAGATTGCCGGTTCGCCCGTACCCGAGGCGATATCGAGCACTTCCATCCCTGGTTCGACGCGAGCCTCCGCGACGAGGGTCTCCGTTACTTGCTTTCCCATTGCGGCCGAGGGCTTGCGCCAGCGCTGGCTGGCATTTACGCGCGCGAAGGTATTCCAGTTCGATTCCGGCGAAGTATTCACCCGAGCATTATGTCAAAGTGGACTTCAGAGCGCACGCAAACTCGTTGCTAGTTGCCTGTCATTTGCGTGCGCTCGCTACCGCCGTGTGATGCTGTTGGAGGAAGTCGATGGGCAGTCGCTTCAGTACGCCGAGTATTTCGCCTTCGGCACCTGCCGAAGCCAGCCGCTCCAAGGCGACCAACTCGCCATCGATCTTGGGAGGAACCGCGGATGACACAACGCGGAAGACGCGTTTGAAACTGGTTGGCGTGACGTGGGCGCCTTCGCTCCATAGCTGCTCGTGCAATTTTTCGCCGGGACGAATTCCCGTGATGTTGATTGGGATATCGATCCCTGGCCGAAGGCCAGCCGCTTGGATCAGTTTTCGCGCCAGTGTCATGATCTCGACAGGATCGCCCATATCGAGCATATAAACTTCCCCCCTCAACGCTAGCGTTACCGCTTGCAGTACGAGTTGAACGGCTTCTGGGATGGTCATGAAGTAGCGCGTCATCAACTCGTGCGTGATGGTCACGGGGCGGCCCTCTGCGATCTGCCGAAGAAAAATAGGAACCACGCTGCCACGACTTCCGAGTACGTTGCCAAAGCGCACGCATGCAAACTTAGTCTTGCAGCCGGGACGCACGGCGCGGTTGTGTACCAGTATCTCGGCAACGCGCTTCGTCGCGCCCATGATGCTGGTTGGGCGCACGGCCTTGTCGGTCGAAATCATCAGGAATCTCTCAACGCCAAGCTCAATGGCCAGGTCCGCGATCTCGCGCGTGCCGATAACGTTGTTCATCACCGCCTGCGAACGGTTCACTTCCATCAGAGGAACGTGCTTGTAAGCCGCGGCGTGCAGCACGATGTCTGGCGAGTAGGTTGAGAAGACGCGGCGCATCTGACTTGTGTTTCGGATATCGCCGACAACCTGAACCAATTCAGCTTTGGTATTGCGCTGGCGCAACTCCGCGTGAATCTCGAAGATCGAGTTCTCATCCTGATCGAGCAGGATGATGCGCTTCACCGGAAATGCGGAAACCTGGTTACACAGCTCGGACCCGATAGAGCCACCCGCGCCGGTAATGAGCACGGAACGTCCTCGGAACGCTTCAATCACTTCGGTGCGCTGTTCTCCCTTGCCGGCAGCTTTGGCAAGGACAACCTCTGGATTGGGACTGGCGTGAACCTTCACGTCGCCGCGCAGAACGTTGTTAGCCGAGGGCAGCAACCGCACCTCAGTCCCACATTCTGCGGCCGTCGCAACACATTCACCGACGCAGGGCATGCTGGCATCCGCCACCAGCACCAGCGCGATCGAGTGTTGCACCAGCACCGTGGCGAGTTGCTCGGGGCCGCCAAGAACGGTTACGCCACAGATAACTTTTCCGTGCAGCCGTTGTTCAGGGGCGAGCAGCCCAAGAATCGAGATGTTCGGATTCTGTTGCAGATCGTGAAGTGCAGCCGCAAGGGTGTCATCGCTGCCTATCACCAGTGCGCGCTTTCGGTCGGAGCCGTCGCCACGAGACAGTTCAAAAACCAGGCGGCGCATTCCCCGTGCCGAGGCCGCCATGAACAGGAATGTGGCGTACTCGATCACGACCACGCCCGTCGAAATGGGGAAGCTCGCTGGACGCGTTGCGCGTATGAGCAGGAGAAGCATGGTGGGCGGGAGACATGCGAATGCGAGCAACTGCACGTCGCGGAAACTGAAATACCGCCAAAGAATTTCGTATCCGTTTAAAGCAGTGATCGACCCCCATCGCACGATGGGAACCAGCACGATCATCGCCCACATGGTGAATCGGAAGCCGGGCGCTAAACCATTCTCGAACCGCACGTGGAATGCGACAAAGACTGCCACCGACGAAAGAACCAGATCGATCACCAACTGCATCGGGCGCGAGTAAAAGCCGGATGGCAATTGATTCAGGAATTGCGAAACGCGTCGCAAAGAATTCTTGAAAATGGTGTTATCTGATCTACCAACTTCTACGACGGACTCACCGTTCATTTAACTGGGTCCATTACTTTCAGCCCACAAAACAAAAACGCAGTTATGAAAAATGTCACCCGCCACTTACGCCAGTCCTGCTAGACCTCAACAATCGCAGTTTCTCCGCTTCGGCGAAGCCTGCGGACGACTGGCGTTTCTTCGCGCCCGTTCGATGCCGCAAGCGCGCACAATACGTAGAACAACATCGCATTCGCCGGAATGTGCAGATTGAAATCGAACAGGCTGTGAAGGCTCAGGCCGACGCAGGCCGTTAATGCGGCGACGACTCCCGTGGTGTGCCACGTTTCGAAAGCGGCCCGATTGAGCTGCCGGATGCCTTCACGAAAGACAATCAGCATCAGCATCAGCGCCAGCGAGAGACCCGTCACGCCTGTCTCCACCAGCAGTTGCACAACGTCGTTATGCGCTTCGTTCATGAACAGATCTGTCGCGAAGCTCCGATATTGCGGATAGACGGTCGGGAATGTTCCCAAGCCCCAGCCTAACACCGGGTGTAGCTTCACCATTTGCAAGCTGTCTTTCGAAACCTGTAGGCGGCTCACTGAATCGGCTTCCTGGCCAATGCTCGTTAGGCGTCCAATCACCTGGTCTGACGAGAGCCATAGACCTAAGCCCACTGTCAGCAATAGTGCGCAAGTAACCGTCAGCGCAGGCACTGTGGATCGCGACCGCACCAACAGCACGACAGCCACAAAGACGCATTGCAAAGCGAAGGCCACCATGCCTCCG
>DATMYA010000013.1 GCA_035561135.1 Clostridia bacterium | reverse complement strand
TTCAATCGGGTTTTCGAGCTTGCCGGTGTTGACGTAGTGCAGGTCGATGCCGCACGATTTTGCATGCTCGACGGTATAGATCGAGGCAGCGCGCGCCAATCTCGCGTCGTCGATGTCGGTGACGACGAGCAGGCCCGGTTTGCGGTCGCAGTGCAGCGCGTAGTCGATGGTGCCGAGGCCCATCGGGCCTACGCCCGCGAGGAGCGCCATCTTGCCGCCCTCGCGTATACCCATATCGTGGACGTACTCGCCGTCACGGGTGTGGTACATCGCGTGGAACGTGCCGATGATGCAGCTCATGGGTTCGGCAAGCGAACCGTAGAAGAAGACATCGCTCTTGTAGGGCAGCAGGCAGTCCATGTGCAGCGTTTCCCAGGGGATATTGACGTAGGTCGCGTCGCCGCCGCACTCGCGGAAGGAATAGCCCGGCGCGGTCAGCGCACCCTGATAGGAGTGCGCGGGCTGTATGACGAAGCCGTCGCCCTTTTTGAACTTGTGCGCCCAGTTCTTGCCGACTTCATCCACGATGCCGCAGAACTCGTGCCCTATGATCGTGGGATTTGTCGCGACATCATCAGGAACGCGCTTGTGCGCAGCTCCCTGCATGTAGACCTTATACGAGGACATGCAAAGGCTGTCCGAAATCACCTTGCAGCGAACGCCGTCGTCGCCGACCGGGCTCAACTCAAACTCCTCCAGCCGCAGATCCTGCGCGCCGTAGATGCGAACTGCTCTTGTCTTCATGCTCTTACTCTCTTTCTCCGTTCTCATGCCGGATCAGTCTCCATGTGCTCTCGATTAAATTGCTGAACTGCTCTTCCCGCATCTTCTCGATGATAAAGCTCTGTCGCGGGGAGTTGATGTCCTCGCCCGTGATCTGCTGCATGCCGCAGCGGTCGCAGAGACTTCTCAGCCGCTCGATCTGCGCTTGCGAGTTGCGCGTGGGCATATAGGTCACCGCGCGGATACCCGCCCGGTCGATCACCGCAAACAGCTCGTCGAGGTAGTCGTCTTCAAATTTCTGCGCTTTCTTGTCGCCGGTGACGCTGCTCGTCACGTCGCCGAGATACGCATACGCGAGAATGCCGCCGGATTCTCCTGCGAACCGCACGATTTCATTCAGCGTCGGGCATTCGTCTGTCGCCGGGATAAACACCTTCGGGATGCAGTCCTTTTTCAGCGCGCCGACGAGGTCGTATTCCGCGAACATAACGTCGAGTTCGCTCGCGTTCTGCGGGAGGCTCGCTTTGCCGAGCGCAATCAGCTGCCGCGCGAGCGCGAGCATGAGGTGCCGTTCGGTCACGCTTCCGCCCTCTGCCGCCTGCGAGAGCGGCAGCACATCGCGATCGAAATTGAGCTGTACACCGTCAAGTGCGTAGAGATCATTGATCCGCTCGACCATTTTTCTATTACGCGCGTTGCGCTTTTCGCGAACGGGCGCGAAATACGCCTGCACCAGATCGATGTTCTCGTGCGGAACCGCGTGCAGCACCATGTAGCTGTTGCCGATCTGGTCGGGGTTGTTGGTGCGCTTGTCTGCAAGCGGGGTTTCCGCAAACGAAATCCGCGTCTCGATGCCGATGGTCGTCGGAATCCCGACGATCTTCCCTGCCTCGATGAATTCTCTTGCTCCGCCGATGCTGTCGTGATCCACGATGCCGCAGGTGGCGAGGCCTTCCGCTCTTGCCGCGTAGACCGCGGCAGATGGCGAATAAGGCGAGAACGAATAGTTCGTGTGGATGTGGTTGTTGACCATCCTTGGGTCAACGGAAGTGAACTTGGCGCGCGCTGTCGCGCGCGCAAGCGCGGCTAAGCGATCTTCGCTTGTTCCTGCATTCAATTCGTTAAGGAGCGAAAAATCAATCATCTGAGCATCACCTGTCCGCCGGTCACGGGGATTGCCTGACCCGTTTCGTAGGTCTGCTCCACCGCGTAGAAGATCGCCTTTGCGACGTCCGACGGCAAACATCCACGCTTGATCAGCGATTTGCTTAGATAGAAGTTCTTGACATCTTCAATCGTCTTCGCGCCCGGCACCTTGCCTGTATGCAGATACTGCACGAACAATCCGCGCTCGGGATCGCTCCAAAGCGGGCCGTCGTAATAGTTTCCGGGGCAAATCGCGTTGACCTTGATGTTATAGGGTGCGAGCTCCAGCGCAAAGCTTTCGACCAGCCCGATGCCACCGAACTTTCCGCCCGCGTAGGCGAAGTTCTTGTTGCTGCCCTCAAGTCCGCTCTTGCTGTTGATCTCAATGATATCGCCCATCCACGAAGCATCCGCCGAAAACTGTGCGCGCATGATCCGCTGGGCGTATTTCACGCAGGTGAAAAACGCGGTGTAGTTGATCGCGGTCACGAACTCGAAATCCTTCTTCTCCATTTCGTCGAGTGAGCCCGCCTTGAGCACGCCCGCGTTGCTGACGAACAAGTCCAGCCCGCCGAACGCTTCCACCGTGGCTGCAATCAGCGCCGCGACGCTCTCCTCGCTGGAGACGTCCGTCTTGACCGCAACCGCGCGCTCGCCGAGCGACTCCGCGACCGTCTGCGCCAGCGGCTCGTTCAGGTCGGCAATCACGACAAACGCGCCCTCACGGTAGAGTTCCTCCGCAATGCCCTT
>DATMYA010000012.1 GCA_035561135.1 Clostridia bacterium | reverse complement strand
CATTGGCGCATTTCTGCTCGTAGTGATGATGGTCGTAACGCTCATCACATTGCGCACGCCGTCGCGCTATGTTTCAACCGGCCGCATCTCCGTCAGCCGTGAAAATCCTGATGTTGCTGGATTCAAGAACGGCGTTTCGTCTGCCGACTCCGACACCGACCTGACCATGCTGCTTGAGACGCAGGTGCAGGTGATCCGCAGCAGGCACCAAAGCGCGAATCCCTGGAACAGGCGGTTCGCCTCGCGCCCGGCAATGCCGAATACCATTCCAATCTTGGTGTGTTCATCCTGTTCGCGGAACAGGACGCGACGGCGGCACTCACGCATTTCCGTAGGGCGACGGAACTGAATCCACATTCGGCCCAGGCTTGGCTCCACATGGCTGAGGCGCAGATGGTGAACGGCGACACCGAAGCCGCGTTGCGCGCCGTGGACCGCGCCGTACAAACCGAGCCACAAACTCCCGCTGTCGCATGGACGGCGGCGAACCTGTTGATCGCGTTAGGTGAAACCAAGCGTGGCCTTAGCCACCTGCGCTTCGCCATGGCACACGACCCTGAGCTGATACGGCCCGCTCTGGAGCTCGTTCACAGGGTGCAGCGAAACCCGGTCGATGCAGCCGAAGATGCACTTCCACCTGACCCCGTCGCCTATTTCTCTTACATGAACCTGTTGATCGCACACGGCGAACTAGACAGTGTGCGCGCGCTGTGGATGAAGTTCGTCGCCCTCAGCAAACCATTCAAGCTGCGATATGCGTTCGGGCCATTCGAGGCCTTTCTAAAGGCGGGCGACGCCCGCATGTTGCAACACTTCTGGAATGATGTGGAGCGCCTAGTTCCCGACGCTGCACGCCTGCATACAGGGCAAAATGCGATTCGCAACGCCAGCTTCGAATACGACATCCTGAACGGCGGCTTGGACTGGCGTAACCGCGAAGTGTCCGGAGTCTTACTGCAAAACGATGATTCCGAATACCACGAGGGGCGGCACTCTCTCGTCGCAACTTTTGCGATGGAGCCGGTCGGCGATCTGGGGCTGCATCAGTACGTGGTGCTGGAGCCGAATACACAATACCGCTTTACCGGATACATGAAGCCGGTGTTGGAATCAGCGCACGGCCCGCGTTTCGCGCTCATCAACATCACAAACCAAAGTCGCTATTTCGTGACCAG
>DATMYA010000011.1 GCA_035561135.1 Clostridia bacterium | reverse complement strand
GTGCCGTGCTTCTTCTGGTGCGTTTACCAGTATCTGTTGCTCGTATATTGCGGGCGCACTGTAGGCATGCAGATGGCAGGCATCACGCTCCGAACGTTCGAAGGCCGGCATCCGAACTGGGCCGAGCGCAAGAACCGCGCGCTGGCGCTGGTGCTCTCAGGCGCATCCATGGGCCTCGGATTCGTGTGGGCGTACGTCGATCCGGACATGCTCTGCTGGCACGATCGCATCAGCCGAACCTATGTAGCTCCGGTCAGTTAACGTCAACTGGCGCTTGCGCGAGGCCTTCTGGCTGGCACGCCACTACGACTTCAACGTGTGGAGCGAACGCAAAGGAATCGAGAAGTTGAAGTACATGCATCGCAATCCGGTGAAACGCGGCCACCCGCCAGCCGGGCTTGGTTCAGCAGACGTCCACTTGGGGTCAGCAGAAGACCTCGGTCTTCCGCTCATTCATCAATGTGTTCAAGAAAGAGACGGGGTCGGACTGAGCGGAGGCGATATGAAATGGTGGATTGCTTTGACGATTCTAGCGTTGATGTTCGGAGCTGGGTGCAGTCACAAGCTGCCGCTGCGCATCGTTCAATCTGGCGATAAAGTCACAGTGGATGTGCAGACACTCGGAGAATACCAGACTACAGTGAAACGCATCAGGCTCGTGAACAAGACCTCGCGGGCAGTGGTCTGGGAGTTGAAGACTCAGTCTGGTACGCCACAAATAAACCAAATCGAACTTAAGGTTGGTGAGAATCCGGTGGCTCTCACCGGCGTAGCCTCGGGAGCATATGCGGTGGTGACTCCCACTGGCATTGCCGCGTTTTCATTATCGCTCGATGTCGATTACGAGATTCAACTATGGGGCGAAGACCTCGAGTCGAGTAAAGCCACGGGAACGTTCCGCCTTGCGGATCGCCCCTCGTGAATTCTACGTGTATGACGCTGGGCATCAGTACGATGCCCAGGCTGGTGGCCCACATCTCTGACGGTGCCCCACATCTGCGCGGTGTTCGCAGATGTGGGTCTTTCCTTTGTGACAGTGCTACCCTCTTTGCATGCCGTACGGGCTCAAGCGATACCACGAGACGAATCAGTCGCACTTCGTGACCTTCAGTTGTTACAAGCGGCAACCGGCGCCTCGCTGACGCTCGTCCGTGTAACGTATTCATCGACTCCTTCGAACGCATGCGCCGCAACCATCGCTTCCGTGTCTACGGATTCACACTGATGCCCGAACACGTCCACCTGCTCATCTCCGATCCCGAGATCGGCACCTTGGCGCGAGCCATTCAAGCGCTGAAAATTTCCGTCGCCCGAAAGCTCGCCCCCTTCCGCAGCGATCCGGAAAAACGCCTTTGTGGCAGCAGTGACGCTTTGCGCGCGCGGTGCCCGGCGTTTACTCTTGGGTGTTCTGATTCTGTTATGACGCTGTGACATCTCCCTCTTACCAGGAAGACAAATATGGCAGAGATTCAATTCAATTTCGACAATGTGATGGAAAACCGTGTCGGCGACGACGGGCTTCGTCCCGGTGAACTGGACGAGAAAGCGGCGAAGGCCGCAGTCGCGGCCTTCCATTCGCGCGTGCAAAGCGGAGACATAGGCTTTCCGTTATTGCCCGAGGATACGCGCACGGCAACGGCGATTTCCGAGTTCGCGGATGATTTGCGTCCGCAGATCGATGACGTGTTGCTTGTCGGCATTGGAGGCTCCGCGCTGGGCGCGTACGCGCTTGACGTGGCGATGCGCGGGCCGCATCCGGTTCAGAGTCCGATTGGCAACTCGCAGCGGAAGGCAACGTCCTCGGCGCGGCCAGGGTCCGTGCGACCGCGCCTGGTGGTGCTCGACAACGTTGACCCGGGCCTGGTTGCGGCGGCGCTCGATGGCCTGAACCCCAAGCGGACGGCCGTGTGCGTAATCGCCAAGTCGGGCTCGACGGCAGAAACGCTCAGCACCTTCATGATCGTGCGCGAGTGGCTCACCGTGGCGCTTGGCAAAAAAGCACGTTCGCGGATCATCGCCATCACCGACGCGCAGAAGGGCGACCTGCTGGCCATCGCCAGGCAGGAGCAGTATCCGCTGTTCTTCGTGCCGTCGAATGTAGGAGGGCGCTTCAGCGTCTTCTCGACCGTGGGACTGGTTCCGGCGGCGCTGATCGGACTGGATATCAAGCGGCTGCTTCGAGGCGCGAAAGAAGCCAACGCGCGCTGCTGGCAGACCGACGTGAAGCAGAACCCGGCGCTCGCGTCGGCCCTCGTGCATCATGCGCTGAATACCAAGCGGCGCAAGAGCATTGAAGTGGTGTTCGCCTATTCCTCCTACATGTGGGGATCGGCGTTCTGGTACCGCCAGCTCTGGGCGGAGTCGCTGGGCAAGCGCGTCAATCGCAACGGAGACACCGTTGAATGTGGACAGACGCCGGTGGCGGCGCTCGGCGTAACCGATCAGCATTCGCAGGTGCAGCTTTACATCGAAGGGCCTCGCGACAAGATGATTACGTTCTGGGAAGTTGCGAAGCCGCGAGTGGATCTGAAAATTCCGCGTGACTTCCTGCAATACGATTCTTGCCGCTACCTGGCAGGGAAGAAGCTGGGCGACTTATTCAGCGCAGAACGTCGTGCCACCGAAGCTGCACTCACGGAAGTCGGCCGCCCGAACTGTCGTTGGACGCTGCCGCGTGTCGATGAACAAACGATGGGCGCTTTCTTCCAGATGCTGGAATTCCAGACGGCGTTCGCGGGCGAGTTGTACGGCGTTGACGCCTTCGATCAGCCGGGAGTCGAGCTTGGCAAGAAGCTCACGTACGGGCTGATGGGCCGCAAGGGATACGAGGACTTCGCGAAGCGAATCACGTAAGAACGTGAACTCGCCGGATCAAAGCACGGTCGAAGCGACCGTGCTTTTTCTTTTGAGGTAGGCGGTGAGCTTGAATGCAGCGCGTCTTGCTCAGGCGGCAATTTTGTCGCTGGCTGCGGATTCGCCCGGCTCGATCGCAACTTCTGCTTGTTGGCTCGATAGCAAAGGCCAACCTTTGCGGAGCACGTATTCGAGCCAGAATCCGGCTGCTTGCGACGTGATCACGGCGACCAGCACAAGAGTCGTATAGAACGCGGCGTTGATGACGCCGGCATCGTAGGCGACGCTGGCGAGCACGATTCCCGGCCCTCCGCGTGCATTGGTCGCGACGGCAAGGTTGACGGTATCGCGCCATCCAAAGCCTGCGAGTTTGGCGCCAAGCCCGGCAGAGAACAGCTTTACCGCGCACGCCAGGAGGAGGAACACGGCGAGCATGGAAAGCGAAAAGCTCCTGCTGAGATCGAGGCGGTATCCGACGACGGCGAAGTACAGCGGGATGAAGACGGCGAAGGAGAATGTCTTGAGCGAGTCGAGAGAGTCGGCCATGCGTTCGGCATCGGCCGCCATGCCAAAGCCTGCCAGAAACGCAGCGAACACAAGGGAGACATCGAGAGCAGCCGCAACTGCCGCATATGCCAGCAGAACCACGACGACGTAGCCAACCGGAGAAGCCTTGGCAAGGATGTTCCAGCGCGCGCGGTTCAGCCGTTTCAGTAGTCGCGGAGCAACGGTCAATCCCAGCGCGAAGTACACCAGGGTCGCTACGACATGCTGCACGATTTCTGCCTGCGGAATGGTGGATGATGCGGCGAGCGCCGTCGCGATGGCGAGCACCGCCCAGAGGGCGATGTCTTCCAGAACGGCGACGCCAAGCACAAGTCGAGCGAAGCGCGTGTGCAGAATCTTAAGATCGTGCAGTATGCGCGAGATAACCGGAATCGAAGTTACGGCCACGGCAATGCCGACGACCAGCAGCAGTGAGACGCGGTTCCGGGCTGTGCCCGCCAATAGATACAAGGGCAAAAAGGGAGCGGCCGCAAGGGCAAGAACGAACGGAAGGCCGGTCCCCACCGACCCGAGCCAGGCGATTTCGCGCCGATCGCTGCGTTGGAACAAACCCTTCGTCTCGGCGCCTGAGGTGAACATGAGGAGCATGAGTCCCATGTTGTAGAGAAAGCCGAGAACCACCTCGTGTGCTGGAGCGATGGCATTGCCCGTCCCGCCCGGGAACACTGCGGCTGCGACCGCCGGGGCAAAGTGACCAAGAGTCGAGGGACCCAGAAGAACGCCAGCGAGGATTTCGCCGATTACGCGCGGCTGGCGCAATCGCGTGAATACGTGTCCAAGCAGGTGCGCTGCTGCAATCAACAAAAATAGCTGGAGCGTCAGGGTTCCAAAATCAGCGTTCGACATGAAGTCCGGGCCAGAATAGGTAACGCAGCATAGGATGAGAATGGGGTTCTCTGTGCTGCCTCGACGAGAAAAGCGTATTCATGTCTGACTGCAAGTCGTCTGGCGACTGATGTCTGAAGTCTGATTTCTTACGCCCTCGCCCAGGAGGACAATTTTTATGGTGGGCGTGCAACTACAGTTCAGGCGGCTACAGTTCAGAGGTTCAGCGCGTCCATTCTCGGCTTTTCGTAGGGTTCGTCCTCGCCCGGGTAGCGAAGGATGGACTCGAACTTGCCCGCTTCTTTCGCCAAGGCCCAGATGAGGCTTTCTCCGGCAGGAAGAATCTCTGGCTGGCGTTGGTACACAGGATCTCTGTATGCGTCATCCGCGCTGATTACCTGCCATCCCTTGTCCCGGTAGGAACGAAGCAGATCGTCGAGGAAAAGCGCGTTCAGCAGGTTGTGGTGGATGAGTAGCGTGTGCCGCACGGGGCCGCCCAGAACCTGGTGCGCGAGGTCGTCGTAGTAGCGCGAACGCTCCGCGATATGTGCGAGGTAGAAATCGCGATAGGGTGCCAGGTCTGCGTCGGACTGCTTCTGGAGCCGAGCCAGCAGGCGGGCGTCGATTGCCCAGTCGGAAGCATCGATTGTTGCGCGTCCCATTCGGTAGCCTTTGTTCGAGAGGAAGCGGCGAACGCCATCGCGCTTCTCTGCCGTCTCGCCCTCCTTGAAGAACGGAAAGCGAAAGAGCTTCCGAAACTGCGGGAATGTCGAGGCGACGCTCTCACCTCGGGCGATGTCATCACAGAACGCAGGAAGTGTTATGCGCTTGGAATGCAGATACCAGTGCGAATAGGTATGGTTTCCGAGCGTATGCTTCGCATCGCTCCAGGTGCCGAGCAGTGCGCGTCCGGCATCGCTATCGACGCGCATCCCGCAGACGAATAGCGCAGCCTTCACCTTGTGACGATCGAGGGCGTCGAGAATCTTGCGATTGATTTGTTCGCCCGTAAGGCCATGCGCCTGCTGCAACCTGGGATCGTCCATGGTGATGGCGACCTGCGGTTTGTGGGTCCGCGTAAACGCGCGGGTGTTGCCGAAGGATGCAATTGTGGCGCTGACTCCCAGGGCACGCAGAAATGAGCGACGATCCATTTACGGATACTAACGCAGCCCGACAACTCCGGCCCGAGAGTGTCTGCTAACATTTCTGCATGGCTCATCCAGCAGGCTCTTCGGGCGCGAAAGTGCGCGTCCGCTTCGCTCCCTCCCCCACCGGTCATCTGCACGTAGGCAATGCGCGCACGGCGCTATTTAATTGGTTGTTCGCCCGCCAGCAGGGCGGAAGCATGGTGTTGCGCATAGAGGACACCGATGTCGAGCGCAGCGAAACTCGCTTCGAGACGCAACTGCTCGAAGATATGAAGTGGCTCGGCATCGACTGGGACGAGGGGCCGGATGCAGGTGGGCCGTTTCCGCCCTACCGGCAGTCAGACAAGTTGGGCGTCTACAAGGAACACGCGGAGCGCCTGGTTTCCGAAGGCAAGGCTTACTACTGCTTCTGCTCCGTAGAGGAGCTGGAACTTCATCGCGAGCTGGCCATGAAAGAACAGCGCCAGCCAAACTATCCCGGAACATGCCGCAACATCGATCTCGCAGAGGTGCGTCGACGGCGAGACGCAGGGGAGACTTACGCCATTCGGCTGAAGATTCCGGAACATCCGATTCGCTTCCACGACATGGTTCGTGGCGCGGTCGAGTTCTCGAACGAAGTGGTGAGCGATCCGATCATCGTGCGTTCCAGCGGCGTGCCGGTTTACAACTACGTTGTCGTCGTCGATGACGCAGAGATGCAGATTACGCACGTGATTCGCGGCGACGATCACCTGTCGAACACTCCGAAGCAGGTTGCGGTGTATGAAGCCTTGGAGTGGCCAGTGCCGGAGTTCGCGCACCTTTCTACGATCCTCGGACCGGATCGCGAGCGTCTTTCAAAGCGCCACGGCGCGACTTCGGTAGCGAACTTTCGCGACATGGGTGTGCTGCCGGAAGCCTTGATGAACTACATGGCGCTGCTGGGTTGGGCACCAACAGGCGGTGCGCGCGAGATATTCTCGCCGGCAGAACTGGTCAAGGAATTCGACTTGCGACGGGTAACGCCTTCGCCCGCGATCTTCGATTTTGAAAAGTTGTACTGGCTGAACCGTCACTACATCAAGGAATCGAAGCCTGAGCGGATTGTCGAACTGGCGCGTCCGTTCTTTGTCGCCGCTGGCATTTTGCCACAGCAACCTGCGCCGGAGTTCGAGACGTGGTTCGCAAGGCTGGTCGGAGTACTCGCGCCGTATGTGGACAAGCTCGACCAGATGCCTGAACGTGCGGCGAAAACACTGGGCTACGACGCTACGGCGGCACTAACGTCGCGGGACAACGCCGAGGTGATGAACTCGGCGACCACGCCAAAGGTGTTGGATGCTTTTGCAGCAAAGATCAACGCCGAGGCACAGCCACTGCCAGCGGAACGCTTCAAAGCGATTCTGAATGAAGTGAAGGCCGAGACCGGAGTCAAGGGGAAGGAGCTGTTCCATCCCGTGCGCATTGCCGTGACGGGTACGCACTCGGGCCCGGATTTCGACAAGCTGATTCCCGTGATTGAAGAAGGCTCGCGGCTCGCGCTGCCAATTCACGTTCTGGGCGTCCGCGAACGCGTCGAGCAGTTCGAGAGAGCGCGGTCTAAAGAGCGATGAGCAAGACGAACGCAGCGCGGATTCTCGATGAACTCGGAGTGAAGTACGAGCTTCGCGAGTACGAGGTCGATCCCGACGATCTCTCAGCGGAGACGGTAGCGGCGAAGGTCGGCTTTCCACCGGAGCAGGTATTCAAAACGCTGGTGGCACGCGGTGACCGCAATGGCATCTGCCTTGCGGTTGTGCCCGGCAACGCTGAACTCGATCTGAAGGCGCTCGCGAAGGCCAGCGGCGACCGCAAGATCGAGATGGCTCCGCTCAAAGAGGTTCAGCCGTTGACGGGCTACATACGAGGCGGCGTGACGGTGTTCGGATGCAAGAAACCGTATCCGGCCTTCGTGGACGAGACGGTCTATCTCTGGGATGTGATTTCGATTTCGGCGGGAATGCGAGGGCTGCAGATCCTCATTGCGCCGGACGATTACATAAGCTCAACGAAAGCCACGGTCGCGCAGATCGCGCGCGAAAAGCAGAATCAGTAAAGCGAAGAGAGAGGCGTTCCAGTGCGGCCCTCGTTCGCGAATCAGGCGAGCAACTTCGATACCTTCCTATTGCAGCGCAGCGACGAGCGCCGGGCTAATCAAAGCCGACGCCCAGTCACGAGAATGCGCGCTTAGGGCCTTGCCACCGCCATTGACGCAGGAGCAGTTCCGACGGTGAACGGCGAGCCGGTCACGGGCGTCAAAGCGCCTGTTGAGGCCGTCACAGTGAAAACGGAAACCCGGTTCCCACTGTTTATGACAAACAACAGATTGTTAATGGAGTCGTAAGCCAGCGCAGTCGGTTGCGCGACGTCTGTGATGGTAATTCCGGCGGTCAACGCGCCCGTCGTTGCATTGGCGTTGAGTTGCGTGATGGCGTTGCTGCTTCTGTTGGCGACGTAAAGGAACTTGCCTGTCGGGTCAAACTGCATTGCCACAGGATCGGCGCCGGAGGCGATGGCGCCAGCTTGCGCCACAGGTATTCCGGTGTTGGGATCGAGTGCGAAGGTGAGCACCTGATTCGAGCTACCATCAAGCGCGTATAGGAATCTGCCGTTCGGCGAGACAGCGATGTTGTTCAAGATTGTGGCCGGGGTGAACGGCGATCCCGCCATGGCTGCGAGCGCGCCCGTTGCGGTGTCTAGCCGGAATCCGGCGATGCCGGTCGCGGATTCGACGTATACGAACGTTCCACTGAAGACGATGGCACGCGGGCTGAACGATACCGTCATGGGCGAAACGGCCGCGACTTCAGACAGCGCCCCGGTGCTTGCGTTGATGGAGAAAATGGAAAGGCTCAGCGAGGTCTGGTTGCCTACGATAAGGAACTTTCCGCTGGGATCGACAGCGAGAGTGCCCGGTTGGGATCCAGTGTTAGCTGCGGCAGCCCCTACGCTGCTGAGTGTGCCATTGGCTGCAATCGTGAACGCCGATACGGTGCTGGAGTTCATGTTGGCGACGTAGATGAACTTTCCGTTAGGCGCGATCGCGACAGCGATGGGCTGCGCCCCGGCGATAAACGGCGAACCTGCGACCGGGGTTATGTTGCCTGTCGCGGCAATGCCCAGCACGGGAACACTGTTGGACCCTGAATCGGCCACGACCAGGTATGTAGCGGCGTTTGTCCCGGATCCGCCGCCCGTACCGCGGCCCGGCGTTACGCCGGTATTACCGTCGCAACCGGTCCAGACGAGAGAGGTCACGGCTAAAGACAAAACCGCACAGAGCAGAACACCCATGGAACGCAGGGACGGCATGGTTCCCTCCAGGATTGCACCTCGCCATGGTAGGAGCCCCCGCTTGCGTCCGCAAGGTGACGAAAGGTTTTGCTCCCAAGTAGTAACGCACCGCCTGGCGAGCGGCAAACAGCCACGTTTTCAGGCACGTGTACTGCGAGCGTTATAATCGATTATGGCGACGATACGCCAACAGATCGCGACCAATGTTTTGACGGTCACTAAGTTCCGCGACCTTCTGAAGAAGGCTCGCGTGAACCGTCCGAATGACGATCTGGAACTCGTACGCAGAGCCTACGACTTTTCCCTCCTGAACCACAGCGGACAGACCAGAGCTTCCGGCGAACCCTATCTCGTTCATCCTCTCGAAGTAGCGACCCTGCTGGCGGAGATGAAGCTGGACACAACGGCCATTGCAGCCGGCCTGCTGCATGACTCCGTGGAAGACACGACGGTCACGATCGAGGAGATCAACAAAAAGTTCGGCGAGCAGGTCGCGCACATCGTCGAGGGCGTCACCAAGATCAGCAAAATCGACTTCGCCTCGCGCGAAGAGGCGCAGGCCGAGAACGTACGCAAGATGATGCTCGCCATGGTGGATGACATCCGCGTGGTGCTCATCAAGCTGGCCGACCGTCTGCACAACATGCGGACCCTTGAGCACCTGTCAACTGAGCGTCAGTACAAGATTGCCAAGGAGACGCTGGAGATCTACGCGCCGCTGGCCCACAGGCTCGGCATGGGCAAGATCCGCGGCGAGCTCGAAGACCTTGCCTTCCCCTACGTGGACCCGGTCGGGTACAAGAAGGTTCACGATGCCGTGGAAGCGCGCCGCAAACAAGGTGAAAAACTGCTGGCGCGCATGGAATCGCTGATCACGTCGAAGCTGAAGGAGAACGGTCTCCAGGTACGCGTGGATTCGCGCATCAAGCGGATGTACTCGATTCACCAGAAGCTTCTGCGTCAGAAGATCACCGTGGATCAGATGTACGATCTGCTCGCGTTGCGCATCATCACCGAGTCGGTCAATGACTGCTACGCCGTGTTGGGCATCATCCATAACCAGTGGCGTCCGGTGCCGGGACGCATCAAGGACTTCATCGCGATGCCTCGGCCGAACCTGTACCAGTCGCTGCATACGACGGTGATTGCGGAAGACGGTCATCCCTTCGAAGTGCAAATCCGTTCGCAAGAGATGCACAAGATGGCCGAGGAAGGCATCGCCGCCCACTGGAAGTACAAAGACGGCCCGATCTCGGCGCGCGACGAGCAGCGCCTCTCCTGGTTGCGGCAGGTCGTGGAGTGGCAGCGGGAAATGATCGATCCCAGCGAGTTCCTGTCGACGCTGAAGATTGATCTGTATCCGGAAGAGGTTTACACATTTACGCCGAAGGGGAAGGTCGTCATTCTGCCGCGCGATGCCACCCCGCTCGATTTCGCGTACACGATTCACACGGAAGTCGGAAACACCTGCGTAGGCGCAAAGGTCAATGGTCGCATCGTGCAGTTGCGCTACAAGCTGCGCTCCGGCGACATCGTTGAAATTCTCACCCAGGCAGGGCATCACCCAAGCCGCGATTGGCTCGGCATCGTCAAGTCGTCGCGTGCGCGTCAGAAGATAAAGCACTGGCTGAACCTGCATCAGCGTGAACGCGCCATCGAGATCGGCCGCAAGCTGATCGAGAAAGAAGCGCGCAAGTATCGTCTGGCGTTCAAGGAAATCAAGGACTCAGAGCTGCAGAAGGTGGCGATCGAATACGGCGTCGCGCGTCCCGATGACCTGATGGCCGGCATCGGATACGGCAAGTACTCAGCGCGGTCGATTCTTGCCAAGGTTCTGCCGGCCGGGGCCAGTGAAAACGGTACGTCCGACGAGACGACATCGAGTTTCACCAGTGTCGTACGGCGCGTCTTTGGTGGTGGCGGAAGTTCGGCGATCACGGTGCGCGGGCACGACGACCTGCTGGTCTACCGCGCGCGCTGCTGCAATCCGATTCGCGGCGAAGAAATTGTCGGCTATGTCACGCGCGGCAAGGGAGTTGCCGTGCATTCGAAGACCTGTCCGAATGTCGAGAACCTGATGTACGAGCCCGAGCGGCGCATCGCCGTTGAATGGGGTGCCAAGGAACCGAAGATTGGTGGCTCAAGGCCGTCGTATCCGGTGAAGCTTACCGTCCTGGGAGACGACCGGGCGGGCATGTTGAAACAGATCACGTCCGTCATCAGCGACGACAATACGAATATCCGCACCATCGAGGCGCGCGGCGTGGATAGCTACGCGACCATCGATGTCGTACTCGACGTTAACGACGTCTCTCACCTGAACCGCATTGTTATTGGCCTCCGAAAGATTCCTGGCGTGCGCGACGTACAACGCGTGCAAAAGCTGTAGTACTGTTGATCTACTAAGTTGCTGGGTTACTACAGACCTTATCTTTCTGAGCGGAGCGACGCAGTCGCGGAGTCGAAGGACCACTTTAATCTGCACCGAACTGGACAAATAGCTCCTTCGACTCGGGCTCAGGACGGCCAACCCTTTCATGCTCATCGGTCAGCGCGTCAGCAGCTCAATTCCGCTTTTCAGATCGAAGTTCTCGCGACTGTCGATTCATTGAGGTGAGCGGAGATACACTGTTCTTGAAGTCCCGCCGGGATGGGTGGTGCCGATGGCGAAGTCCGGGAACGGCCGGCGGCCGAAAGAAAATTTTTTTCGAAGCACCGAAAGGAACTGTAAGTCATGCGTGAAGTGATAGCAACAGCCGACGCGCCGAAGGCGATCGGCCCGTACTCGCAAGCCATCAAGGCAAACGGATTTATTTTTGTATCGGGTCAGACACCACTGGACCCTTCGACGCAGCAGATGGTGGAAGGTGGCGTCGCCGAGCAGACCGAGCAAGTGATGAAGAATATTGCCGGCATTCTGAGGCAGGCTGGGTCGAGCATGGAGAAAGTCGTACGCTGCGGCGTGTTTCTGAAGGATATGAACGACTTTACGGCGATGAACGAAGTGTACGCACGCTTCTTCACTTCGAATCCGCCCGCCCGTTCGACCGTGCAGGCCGCACGCTTGCCGAAGGATTGCATGGTAGAAATCGACGCAATCGCGATTGAGTAGACGGTGCGCGCCAGCAGAAAAATTAAAGCCTCCGCCGCGGCGGAGGCTTTTGCATACACCAATCCTAATGTCCCGGGCACCCGCGAAGCGCGGTCAGTGCTTCATCGAGTTCGTTACGCTTTTACGATCTTGCCGCCACGCAGGCAGCTGGTGCAGACGCGCATCTTCTTGTTGCCTTGCGTCGTCTTCGCCTTCACCGGATGAAGATTGACGTTCCAGCGGCGCCGGGTTTTGTTGTGCGCGTGCGAGACGTTATTTCCGAACTGCGGACCTTTGCCGCAAACTTCACAAACCTGTGCCATGACTGGAAGCTCCAGAGAGAATTACGCCCCGAGGGCTGGTGGCTACCGTGACGGTTCAATTCGCCAAGGGTGCCCCGTTGCAGACTAGGGCTATTCGAGCGAGGGTTGAATCTGGCTCGAACGGAAGGCTGTCGCCAAAGGTTAGATTGTACCGGAGTTAATGCGAATTCGGCAACCCTGAGGCTTTTCTGGTGCTGGATCGGTTACCGGGTCGCCCGCCCTCCGCCCGTAATCCGTTAACCGGGCTCGGCATAGATAGGGTGTGGTAAGGCCATCATCAACAGTAATCTCGGTGGCCGTCATTGTCTCCTAAGTCATACAATTTGAGTTTGCCACGACGCTTGGCGTTGATTTAGAGGCAACTAAACTGTCCATGACATGAAAGCTGACGATCTCCTTTCACTTGCAAACGCTCGACATGGCTATTTCATGTACGAATCCGGCTACCACAGCGACCTGTGGTTCGACCTTGAAACTTTATGTCAGCGACCAGCTTGTCTTCGCCCGTTTGTGCTGGAACTCTGCAGAGAAATCACTGAGATTAAACCGGAGGTGATTTGCGGGCCGCTGATTGAAGGGGCTTTCGTGGCTCTGGTTGCAGCATTGGAATTGCAGCGGGAATTCGTATACACATTACGTCTTGATGAAAGCACTGAAGAACGCATGTTCGCAGTGGCATATGAGCTTCCACAAGCGCTGCAACAGTCGGTGGCGGGAAGGCGCGTTGCGGTGGTGAATGATGTAATCAGCGCCGGGTCGGCCGTGCGGGGAACTTTGCAGAGCCTCAGGACAGCGGGTGCCGAGGTAGTCGGCATTGCCTCTCTGGTCGTACTTGGCGACTCCCTCTTTAGATTTGCTGAACAGCAAGGCATTGTGGTGCGAACCCTTGTTGCGTTGCCGAACGAAATGTGGGCGCCAGCAACATGCCCATTGTGTATGGACGGAATCCCACTTCAGAAACTCGCGCACCATTAAGCGTCGAACAGCTGGGTTCTGAGAGACCGGAGTGCGTACGACATCTGCGGTAAATCCCTGTACCGTAAGTAATCCAGATCTGCGGGACAGTGAGTGGTATGGCCTGATACCGCCAACTATCTCTTGACGAGTCGTGGGGCAGCGCATAAAAACTGCATCGGAGCGTTCTGGAGCGCAGATGCGCAGGTGGATTATCGCCGCTGCCGTTGTGGGATTCCTTATTCCCGTTTGGTGTGGGTTCTTCCAAATGCTGCTGTTTACTGCAAAGGATGTCCCACCGTGGCTGGACTTTGTGTATTGGAGGCTGCCGTACATTATCTGTCCGCCTTGGGCGCTTGGAGACGGCAGAGCTTTTTGGATGATTGGAATCCCTGTCCTCAACTCCATTCTTTATGCAGCGATTGTGTACGCACTGCTCGGGTTGAGAGCGCGGGTGAGATAGTTAGCGAGAAATCCCCTTACCACTCACAATCGGGAGTTGCTGGATAGGTTACGGTATGGCCTGATATCGCCAACAACCCATCACTTGAGTATGGTCATTGAAGGGCCAGACTCCCCACACGAAATGTTGCACAGAGTGAACTCCATCCGACGAACATATGCGACCTTCTCGCCGCCCACATCGACTGGAGTGAACTTCCATTTGCTGAGCGCATCTTCGACAGACTTGCGAATTATCGGATGGCCAATCAGGCTTTTCGTGCAGATTACATGGCCGTCGGGTGCAACGAGTACATCCACGATTGTGGTTCCCTTTATGTCCCACTGTTTGATTGGGCCGGAGATGTCCTGCTTGTGTATTGCTTTGGACTTCATGTCGTCCGACGTAAGGAGCGCAATTTTACCGTCAGGCTTGTGAAGCACCACATCGTCGTACTTGCACGGCAATTTAGGTTCCGTCTGCGCGAATGCCACTCCAGCGAGTAGCAACACGCCAAACGGAAGCACGGTTCGCAGTCTCATATCTTGAATAGACACCGGAACTTGGGGCTTTCGAAGTGGCTTCTTGAAGATAGTTGTTGAGATATCGCCATCTCGTAAGCAATCCAGATTTGCGGGATAGTGAGTGGTATGGCCTGATATCGTCAACAATCGTGGAACTTAGCTGAGAATCGGCGTAAAGTGCTGACGTGACTGACTCCGTTCACCACCGTTACGTCGCGCGGCACTGGCCATTTATAGTCGCATTTGCTGCGTGGTTGCTGCTGGTGTCGGTATTCTCACAATCAGAAATCGTCCGTGCGGTTGTTGCTGTCGCTTGTATCGCGCTGATGTTTGTTCAATGGCAAATTTATCGCAACGCGAGTAGAGGCGCACACCTCGCATTTCTGTCACTTGTGTCAATCGGGTTCGGGCTGGCGAACATTTGGCTGGCGCTAAATGTGGCGCGGTTCTACACCTACGACGGTGATGCTGGCAGCGGCCTACACATGAGCATCATTCGCATTCAAGACGCGTTGCTCTGGATTTTAGCGGCCCTCGCCGCATTCATATCTGTCTGGGTGCTATTTGCAACTGTTCGTTGGTTTGCCAAGCGCATGGCAGCTGTTGCTCGGTAGCTGACGATATATCGCCTTACCACCAGCTATCCACCTTCCCCGGTCCGGAGATACAGGCCAGTGTCTTGTTCGTTCGTCTCATGGTGGCGCAGGCCGACGTGCCCTCAGTAGCCATCCTGAGCCTCACTCCAAGTCCTGCAGCAGCACAATCCCGAGTGGTTCCGTTGCGGTACCGGGAGGGTTGGTCAGCACCGCCGTTCTAATCTGCCCTGCGGCGAATGTTATCGCTCCGGTGTCCGCGAAGACCTTCTTGGTGCGCGCGCGGCCGTAACGCGCACCTGCAACTTACCTTGAGGACTGCTGAGGTAGCCGGCAAATCCGCCGAAACCCACTGCGGAAAAGGTGGGAGCGACGGAAGACAAATCCGCTTCTGGGACAGTTACGTACACGTCCACGGCGCCACTGGTAGGCGAGGTAGTGACAAAACGCAACTTGAATTGGTTCGCTGCCGGGACTGAGTTGTCATCCGTCAATCGCAACATTCTGGCGGTCTGCAACGTCGCTTTGCGTGTGCGATACTAGGCTATATGTCCCCGAATGCAGAACCCAAATCGGTGAAGGTGAACAAAACCGCCGGCACCGGCATGGAGATCGAATGGAAGGATGGGCACCGGAGCGTTTTCTCGTTTCCGTACCTCCGCGACGCCTGTCCATGCGCGTTGTGTGACGATGAGCGTGGCAAAGACGGACGCGAACCGGGCGATCCGCTCAAGCCCGTGGCTGGACAGTTGCCAATGTTCAAGGCGTTGGCGCGTCCGACGGAAGTCGAGCCGGTCGGCAAGTACGCCATTCGCTTCACATGGAACGACGGCCACCAGCACGGTATCTACTCATGGGATTTCCTGCGCGACGTTTGTCCGTGCGCTGAGTGCAAAGCGCGACGCGATTCCGTGAAGGGCCTGGCCCAGGACATGAAGACACACGACAGCGAGCGCAAGCCGAATTAGCTACTAAGCTGCTGAGCTACTCAGCTACTGAGAAAAGCAAGTTCCTTTGTGGTTTCGTTTAGCGGCTTAGCGGCTTAGTAGCTCAGTGGCACTTCCCAAATAATCGGTCCCATTTTTCCATGCAGTTTCTCGAAAAACTCAATCCGCAGCAGCGCGAAGCCGTAGAGACCGTGGACGGGCCGGTGTTGATCCTGGCTGGCGCGGGCTCGGGCAAAACGCGCGTCATCACCTACCGTATCGCCCACCTGGTGGAGAACGTGAGCGTCGCGCCGGAGACTATTCTCGCTGTCACCTTTACCAACAAGGCAGCGGCCGAGATGGCCGAGCGCGTGGAGAAACTGGTGGGCGGAAGGACGTTGGCGAAGCCGGCCATCTCAACTTTCCACTCGTTCTGCGTGCGAGTGCTGCGCCGCGATATCCAAGCCCTGCAAGTCAATGGCAAGGGCTTCACGAAAGACTTCGTCATCTATGACGAAAGCGACCAGCAGATGGTCGTGAAGGCCGCCCTGCGCAGGCTCGGGATCGATGACAAGCAACTGAAGCCACAGGCCGTGCTGTCGCGCATTTCGTGGGCGAAGAACCACATGCTCGACCCCGAGGATGTTTACCTGCACTCGGGCGATCCCAAGACTGAGAAGATTGCGCAGATCTATAAGCTGTACAAGCAAGAGCTGGCGAAGGCCAATGCACTCGACTTCGACGACTTGCTGCTGGAGACGGTGCGCCTGCTGAAGGGTGTTGGCGAAGTTCGCGAGAAGTACAACCGCCGTTATCACCACCTGCTCGTGGACGAATACCAGGACACGAACCGCCCGCAGTACGAAATCATGCGGTGCCTCGCCGGCTCTCGTCACAACGTCTGTGCCGTTGGCGACGAAGATCAGTCGATCTATTCCTGGCGTGGCGCCGACATCCGCAACATCCTGGAGTTCGAGCAGGACTTCCCGAATGCCAAGATCGTTCGCCTTGAGCAGAACTATCGCTCGACGCAGAACATCCTGGAAGGCGCGTCCGCCGTGGTCGCAAACAACGTGAAGCGCAAGGGCAAGCGTCTGTGGACGGCGCGTCAGGGCGGTGCAAAGATCGGGTACTACGAAGCGCCTGACGGAGAGAACGAAGCGCTGTTCGTGGCCGACAACATTTCCAAGTACATCCAGAAATCGCTCGATGAAGGACAGACACCGCATGCGGCGGTGCTGTACCGCACGAACTCGCAGTCGCGACTATTCGAAGAAGCGCTGCGCCGCTACCAGGTCGCATATCACGTGGTCGGCGGCTTCTCTTTCTACGACCGTGCCGAGATCAAGGACATGATCTCGTACCTCAAGCTCATCCTGAATCCGGACGACTCGATTGCCCTGATGCGAGTGGTGAACACACCCACCCGTGGCATCGGCAAGACGACCATGGAAACCGTGGAGCGTGTCGCGCTCGAGACCGGCGTTTCTCTGTGGAGCGCTATCGGCGACGTGATTGCCCGCCAACTGCTTCCGGCCCGAGCGTGTGCGGCGCTGAAAACTTTCCGCGAAATCATCGACGACGCACGAGCGATGTTGCAGGGCACGTATGCCGATCGCTTGAGTGCGACGTTGCAGACGGCGAAGGCCGCCGAAGGGACCAAGCCTGCGGCCATTGATATTCCGGAAATTTCATCGGAATTGGGCGACCAACATGGCTTCTCGTTTGGCGAAGGGAGCGTAGATTTCTCGCCGGAGAGCTTTACCGACGACCATGCGACGGCAGCAGGCGACTCGGCGGAAGCGGATGAGGCGGTTGAGGGCTTTCGTGTACCTGGAGGAGCGGCAAATACCGCCGAGCTTCTGAAGTTTTTGATTGATCGCACTCGGTACATTCAACTGCTCGAAGCGGAAGACACGCCGGAAGCTTTGTCGCGCATTGAGAACCTGCGCGAACTGGTGAACGCCGCCATGGATTCGCGCGACCGCGGCGAGACCATCACGGAGTTCCTGGATCATGCGGCCCTGGTGAGTGATGCCGATCAGTTCGATTCGGCGCAACAGGTCACGCTGATGACACTGCACGCAGCGAAGGGGTTGGAGTTCCCGCTGGTATTCCTTGTCGGAATGGAAGAGGGGTTGTTCCCGCACTCGCGTACGCTCATGTCGCCCGACGAGGTAGAGGAGGAACGGCGCTTGTGCTACGTCGGCATGACGCGCGCGATGGATACGCTGATGCTCAGCCGCGCTTGCTTCCGACGGCGTTACGGATCAGACAGCGCGGAACCTACGGTTGCATCGCGATTCCTCGAAGAGATTCCTCCGCAGTTGATCGAAGACGCAGGCTCGCCCCGGCGCAAGCACATCACGGCGAATGCTGGGGATGATGAGTTCACGTCTTCGCACTACGATTACGAGAACGAAGACCAGAGAGTTCAGTACGCCATACAGAAGCCTGCGACTTCGTATTCGGGCAAGGCTTACAATTCGATCGACAATATCGCGGAGTTCTTCGCTTCGCGCGGGAAGAAGTTTTCACGGCCGAAAATTGACATTCCTGAGCCTTCAGGCAAGCGCGGATTCCGGAAAGGAGACCGCGTCCGTCACCCGAAATATGGTGAGGGAACGGTTTACTTGCGCGAAGGTGAGGGAGAAGATGCGAAGATTACGGTACAATTTCCTCGCTTCGGCTTGAAAAAGCTGGTGGAGAAGTACGCGCAACTGGCAAAGGTGTAAAACCGCAGTGCGTGAGCGCCTGTGTGTGACGAGCGCAAAGAATCCAAGAACGCAAATAAAGGAACCTAAGTCGAATGGCAAATACGAAAGCTCTCGCCAAGGAAGAACGCAAAGAGAAGAAGCGCACGGCGCGCAAGAAGGCCGCCCCAAAAGCTCCACGCACGCACCCGCGAGGTGAAAAGAAGCAGAAGGTCAAGAAGTTGGCGCGTGGCGTTTCGAAGCGCTAATTAGGGTAATTTCAAAGGGCCCGCAACAACTCAGTCGAAGCATGGCGGACGTGTATCCGCCGCCGTAGTACCGCAGGGTATGCGATGCTGGGCGGCGGTTCACGCCCGTTCTATGCTTTGGCAGTGCTCGGTAGTCTTCCCCAAAATCCATTTAGGGAGCACTCACCTGCCCACGCAATTTTTCGCCAAGAAGTCCATCGACAAGCTCATTGCGGAATCGGAACAGCCGGAACATCGGCTTAAGAAAACACTCGGACCCTGGTCGCTTACCGCGCTCGGCATCGGAGCCGTAATCGGATCGGGGATTTTCACCGTCATTGGAACCGCCATCGCGGGACAGAAGCTGCAGTTCAGCTCGATTGTTAACGCCCCGCTGCTGGAGTACCTGATCCATCGCTCCCCGACATTCGGTCGTCCGGGTGCCGGCCCTGCCATAGCGTTGTCCTTCCTCCTGGTGGCGGTTGTATGCGCCTTCACCGCGTTGTGCTATGCGGAACTGGCCTCCATGATTCCGATCGCCGGCTCGGCCTACACCTACACGTACGCCACCATGGGCGAACTGATCGCGTGGATCATCGGTTGGGACCTCATCCTTGAATACGCCGTCAGCAACATGGCTGTGGGGGTGGGCTTTTCGGCACACCTTGTAGATCTATTGGACTTCTTTGGCTTGCATCTCTCGCCACAGTGGTCGAATCCCGCGTTCCTGCCCTCGGGCGGCGCTGGTCATGCGGCGGGCTGGCACTTCGGATTCAACCTTCCAGCATTTGTGGTCGTGATGGTGCTCACCGTCGTACTGGTGCGCGGAATCCGCGAGTCCGCGGAGACGAACAACGTAATGGTGTTGCTGAAGATCGCCGCCATCATGGTGTTCGTGCTGTTTGCTTCGCGATTCATCAACCCGACGAATTGGCATCCGTTTGCGCCGAATGGATGGGGCGGAGTGCTGACCGGCGGCTCTATTATCTTCTTCACGTACATAGGCTTTGATTCTGTGTCCACCGCCGCGGAAGAAGCCAAGAATCCGCGCCGCGATATTCCGATAGGCATCCTGGCGACACTCGCCATCTGCACCGTCCTATATATCTCCGTGGCCGTGGTGCTGACCGGCATACGGTATTGGTCAACCATGGAGGGCGATGCGGCTCCGGTGGTGAATGCGCTCCGTAACCTGAATCTTCACTGGGTGCGATTGGCCGTCTTGTTTGGCGCCATTATGGGGATGGTCTCTTCGCTGCTGGTTTTCCAGCTCGGACAAGCGCGTGTGTGGTTTGCCATGTCTCGCGATGGATTGCTGCCGCGCATCTTTGGTCACGTGCACCCGCGCTTCCGTACGCCCGATTTCTCCACCTGGGTTGCGGGCGTGCTGGTGGGAATTCCTGCTGGCCTGCTCGACATTGGCACATTGGCAGACCTCTCCAACATCGGCACGCTGTTTGCGTTCGCGCTGGTGTCCGGAGGCGTGCTCATCCTGCGCTACCGCGAACCGGACCGCCCACGCGGGTTCCGTGTTCCCGGCGGACCGGTCATCCCGATTCTCTCGATCATCACTTGCGTGCTCCTCATGGCCGGACTGCCGATCATGAATTGGCTGCGCTTCTTCGCATGGCTGGCGATTGGAATGTGCATCTATTTCCTGTACAGCCGTCATCACAGCGAGTTTTCTAAAGCCCGGCGCTGATCAATAGCGCCGGGTTTACAGGCTGCCGCGAAGTCGAAGCCGTATGCAAAAGACCGCGGGCATGAGCGAAGCGAAGGAACTGCATTGTGCTGCCGCACAATTAAGCAAATCTTTCGATGTGTGACTCTGGCGCAAACTCAGGATGATATTTCTTGGGATAATTCTTTTATGTTGTCGAACTCTGCAGTGCCGCACACGCCCATCTCCGATCACGTGAAGCCCAGCGACTTCATCCTGAACTTGCCGAAGGCGGAGTTGCATCTTCACCTAGAGGGCTCGGTTAACGCCGAAACACTGGCGGAACTCAGCCGCAAGCACAACTCGGAATTCCCCTGGCAGAACAATCGCTACACACCGTCCCCCGACAGTCACCGCGAACTGACGGTGGAAGACGCGCGCCAGCTTTATTTGTACAAGGACTTCACAGGCTTTCTAATGGCGTTCAAGGCCGTGACGGAGCGCATGCGCGATGCAGACGATTACGAACTTGTCACATACGAAATGATGCGCAAGCTCGCCGCCGAGCGCGTGCTTCATGCGGAAGTGTTCGTATCGGTCGGCGTGGTCTTCTGGCGCGGACAGGACTTCAACGCGCTCTTCGAGGGAATGGAGCGGGGCCGCGCGCGCGGCGAGAAGGATTTCGGCGTTTCGATATTGTGGATCTTCGACGCCGTGCGACACTTTGGCCCGGACGAAGGCAGCAGGGTTGTGGACAAAGCAGTGCAGTTTCGCGAGCGCAACGTGGTTGGCATTGGCATTGGCGGCGACGAACGCATGGCAGGACCGGAGTTGTTCGACGAGGTCTATGCCCATGCCGCCGAAAACTCTCTTCGACTTACGGCGCACGCGGGAGAAACAGTCGGCCCGCAGTCGATCTGGGCCGCGCTGGACGTCTTGCGCGCAGAACGCATAGGCCATGCGCTCCACGCTTGGCAAGATGAGGAACTGATGCAGCGCCTCGTGCGCGACCAGGTTCCGTTGGAAATCTGCATCAGCAGCAACCTGCGCACGGGCTGTTGCCTCTCAACGCGCTCGCACCCGGTGCGCCGCTACATGGATGCTGGCGCGATGGTCACGCTGAACACCGATGATCCCGAGATGTTCGGCACCTCGCTAGCGCGCGAATACCAGTTTGCGCAAAACGAGTTCGGGTTCACCGATGGCCAACTCCGCGCCATCGCACAGAATTCGTTTCGCGCTTCGTTCCTGCCGGAAGAGAAAAAACGAGAGTTCCTCCAGCTCTTTTGATCCCGCAGCGCGTTCAGTTGTGTTTGAATAACGCGTTGCGTCGATGGAAACGGAGACCTAAGTCGAATGGCACAGCACATCGGAATCGTAGCTTGCAGCGCCGAAGGGGCCGCTCTGTGCTATCGAACAATCTGTGCCGAAGCCCCGGCGCTGATGGGCAGGCACGCGCATCCGGAAATATCGATGCATACGCGTCCGCTCAGCGCGTACATGGAATGTATTTACCGCGACGACTGGCAGGGGGTGGCAGAACTCATGCTTTCGTCGGCAGGAAAGCTATCTGAGTGCGGCGCCGATTTTCTTCTCACGCCTGACAATACGATCCATCGCGCATTTCCCATCGTCGCCGAGCGCTCGCGCCTCCCGTGGCTGCACATTGGCGAGGAGGTTGCGGCGGAAGCAAAACGCCGCGGCTTCCGGCGCGTCGCCCTGACCGGCACGAAATACACGATGGAAGGGCCGGTTTATCCAGAAGTGCTGGGGCGCAACGGCATTGAGTATCGGATACCCTCGCCGCTGGATCGTGAGAAGATCAACCACATCATTTTCGATGAACTGGTCAACGGCGTGTTGCGCTCAGAGTCGCTTGGGATTTTCCGGCAGGTGATTGATCGCCTGAAAGCCGAGGGTTGCGATGCGGTCGTGCTCGGCTGCACGGAGATTCCGCTGCTCGTTACGCCGGAGACGTCACCGCTCCCGGTGCTGGACTCCACGCGATTGCTGGCGCGCGCTGCGCTGCATAGGGCGCTAGGCAAGGAGGCCGGCGTTGGCCAGCAGTAGTTTACCTGCACGACACAGATTGCGGTTGCACGTGCTTCCCGGCGTTTACAGCGTGTGCCGCTTCGCGCCGACCGCTCCGATTCCAGAGTGGGCGCTAGCCAGCGATTTCTTTTCAATCACGCACACTCCGCACGAATTGTCCGTCGTCTGCGGCCGCGATGTCATTCCGGAACCTGTACTGGACTCGCTCAACGCGGAACACGATTGGGCATGCATTGAAATCGAAGGGCCGATTCCGTTCGAACTCACGGGCGTGCTGAACGCTTGCCTCCAGTCGCTGGCGGAAGCCTTGATCGGAATCTTCGCGCTTTCCACCTTCGACACCGACTACATCCTGGTGAAGAGTCACCATCTCGAAAGCGCCGTTGAAGCCCTCCATAACGCTGGACACTACATTTAGCTGCGATTTAGCTGAACCCAAAACCCCGCCAGCGAAGCCGTTTTTGCCAGTATTTGCACATTTGCAAATCGCGTTGACATCCTCAGGCTTAGATCGCGCCCGCCCGGCGCTTCTCCGCGCGCAACCATGTACCGGGCCAACGAAGATGCGGGTGTACGCCGTGTGGCGCGCCGTCCATAACACGAGGCCAGAGTGCGCGGCATCGATGGCACACGAAGGTTTGCACTTTTTTCGGGCAGGCACCTGTGGACGAGCTGCACTCGCTTGAAAACAAAGGGAATAAAGTTGCTTATTTTCGGTTGACTCTGAAAATGGCAGGCGTAGAACAGACTCGTTCTTTGACAGTTTCTGAAGTTTTCCCGGTTGGCGGTGAGTCCGGGGCTCAAGCGAGCTCACTACTTCCCAGCTTGGGATGGAAGTCGCAAGCACAGCCGAATACGCGAGTGTTCGGCGATTCGATAGGGACTCCGGTTCCGTCGGATCGAGAGGGAGCGACGGTTCCCTCACTGGACCGAAAAGATTCGCGACGGTGAATCCGATCGGTCCGAAAGCTGAAGATGCGAGTCTTCAGTACGCCCACCCGGCGTCGGCTGGGTGAAGCGCAAGGTGGCTGAGGCGCACATGCAAATGGCGTTCATGGCTGCCAAGCTTGTTGACGACATCCTGGGATGTGAGGAGCAGAGGGGCCGTGAGGGTCTATTAGCGATCTGCTGGTCGAGGAGAACAAGAAGCGTCGAAGGCAAGAATGAAGTCCCGGGGAGTTAGTCGGTTTACCCGGTTGGCAGTGAGCCCGGAGCCCAAGCCAGATTGATCGCGCCAAGCGGTCCGCAAGGAAAACTTGGATTGCAGGTCAGGCAAGGGTCGAAAGCAAGCTGCTGGTCGAGGCGAATCGGTTAACCCAACCCCGGGATTTCGTGTCTTAACCCCCATGCAAGCCGACGGCTTGCATTGGGCCACCCGCCAGCGTTTTTATCAAGAGCATCCGGGAAACTCGCAGAAGGAGGACGTACATGCGGAATAGGATCGCAGTGGGGATGATTTGTGTTTTTCTTTACATTTGCTTAGCGCCCGCCGCATTCGCGGTGATGAAAGTGACGGAGCCAACCAGGGCGCAGCAGGTGCGGGCAGGACTATTACGAATTGGCACCGGCGATGAAACGAGAGTTGCCGTAAGACTTCAGAGCGGAACTCGCATAAAAGGCTTTATTTCCGCCGCAGATGATGAAACGTTTACGATTTCGGACGCGAAAACAGGATTGCGACGAAACGTAAAATATTCAGATGTCGCGCAGATCCGAGCACAAAACCTCACTGGCGGGCAGAAGTTCGCAATTGGCACAGCAATTCTTGTTGCCCTCATTCTCGCCTTAGGTTGGGCTGTTGGACATAGCGACTAGCCGGGTGCCCCAGGTTCACGCCGTGCTGTTCGGCGTTAACCTGGGAGTCACTACTTCTCCGAAGACAATTTCTTTACGCCGAAGATTCACAGTCGTAGTGTCGACATATGACGGGCGGCCTCCGCAGACTACATCAGTCGAAACAGAGTCATTTCGTGACGTTTAGCTCCTATCGTCGCGGTCAGAAGCTTGTCTCTCCCGAAATCTGCCAGTTATTTGTAGAACGGCTTGAGGCGATGCGTTGCCGCTTTCAGTCGCGCGTGTACGGGTTTGTTGTGATGCCAGAACATGCACACCTTCTGCTCAGCGAACCCTATCGTGGGAATCTCGCAGAAGCAATTCATTTCCTGAAACTATCATTCTCAAAACAGGTCAAATCGATTCGCGTGGATCAAGCCCCCGGCGTGTTCTGGCAGAAGCGGTACTACGATACGAACGTCCGCAATCACCGTCAATTTGTCGAGAAACTACGGTACATTCACCAGAACCCGGTGAGGCGCGGGTTGTGCGCCACAGCCGCGGAATGGAAGTGGAGCAGTTTCCGCCACTATGCGTTCCGGGAGGCGGGGACGGTTGAGATCGAGTCGGAGTGGATAGCACGTGATCGGGAGAGTGAAAAACCTAGCCCTGCCGAATCGAGAGTGTTCCTTGTCCCAGGTTAACGCCGAACAACACGGCGTGAACCTGGGGCACCCGGCCGTTGTTTGCGGGAACAACGGTGAGGCTGATGAGATCGTCATTCATATTCGATCCGCGTGGACCCCAGCTTTGTCACCTGCAATCTCACTTCGTCCGGCCTGCAGTCCCGGCAATCGATAACCAGCGTTTCTTTATCTTTCCAAGAAACGTGAACGCGGTGAATACGCCTTAAGACGAACACATGGTTCGCAGCAACGTCCTTCTGATTGGGATCGCCTTGAATGCTCACCCACATCGTTTCCGTTGTAGTGGCCCCACAGTCCCTCGTGCGAGTAACCGCCGTCGGGCCACCCCCTGGAGCGCTGACTTTGTCGATGATCTCATCCTTACAAAGATTGCAACCGAACGACGCCGCAATAGCGACTAGCAGACCAAGCAGTGCAAACAACCGTAGCGGTCTCACTCGTTACACCCCTGTCCGGAGAAGTTGTACCCGTTGACGATCAATTGCTGATCATGCGAGTCGTCCCCGTAAGGGGCAGAGCCTAGGGCAGCTTTGATCGCGTCCCACGTCGATCCGGTGTCAGACTTCACTCCCGCGTATCCGGCCGCTCTCAGGGTTACACTCAGCGGTAGCCCAAGCGAAGCGGCGGTTGCACCGTAGTTGAAGTTTCCGAAATCCTCAAAGGGGGACTTAGGGATGATTTGCCCGAAATCATTCAAGTTCTTGGCTTGCTTGTAGTCCCAGGGCCCGTGATTCCGAACTAGTTTGTAGAACGAATACATAGCGAACGGAGCCGACTTCGCCGCTGCCATATTGGCATTGATATTCGCGTAACCGGGATGCGTTGGAACACTCGGGCAGTTCTTTCCGTTGTTTGCGGGTGCAGTGGAACCGCCACTGTCGCCGTCCACCATTAGCTCCATCTGGGCTACACTTCCGCCGCCTGTTGGCCAACCAAAAGCGAATCCTGTCGGCAGTGCGCCCGCGTTCGACAGTGAAGGACAAGGTCTGGAAACCTCCACCACAACGGAGCCGGGACTGTTCGGAATGAAGTCTTCCACTGTGCCGGGTCCGCAATCGCCGAGACCTAACGGATCAATCAGATTGGTTGGCCGGTTCATCACGTAGGCATACCTGTTCCAGCTCTGGGGATTGAGGAGATCGACGGCGGCGAGTCCTGCGGGGTCGGGAGTCAGCCAGCGTCCGGCGTTGGGCGAGTACTGGCGGAACCATGTGTGATACTGACCGCTCTCCTCG